>NZ_JBHYXZ010000239.1:0-9527 GCF_042752395.1 Actinosynnema sp. NPDC059335
TGCTGGAGCGGTTCGACCTGGTCGAGCCCCCCCCCCCCCCGGGGGCCCCACCGCGTCACCCCCTGCCGGAGCCGGTGGCCTGGGAGCACCGCGCGACCTCATGGGTGTCCCGGCGCCGGCTCGGAGCCGGGCAGCCGCCGCCGCCCGGCGAGGAGGCCGAACCCCGCGACCGTCCGGTCACCACCCCGTTCCCGGTCCACGACCGGCAGCCGCTGGACGACGAGGCGGTGAAGGAGGCCCTGCCGGGGCGGCACCGGTGCGTCGCTGTGACCACGTCGATCCTGGACCGCGCCTACGACGTCGAGGGCTGACGCCCGTCAGCAGGTGGTGTCGCGCGCCGGCGCGGCGCCGAGCAGGTAAGCGTCGGCGGCGGCACGCGTGCAGTCGTTGGCGTGGTAGACCCCGTGGCCCGGCCCGTCGAACGTGACCAGCCGCGAGCCCTTGGCCTGCCGCTGCACGTTGCGCGCCCACGCGTACGGCGTGGCCACGTCGTAGCGGCTGGTCAGCAGGAGCAGCGGCGGCGCGTCGAGGCGGTGCGGCGGGTTGCTCGGCCGATCGGTGTAGCCGATGCACGTCGCGGCTTCCTGGTGGCCGATGACCGTGCCGCGCAACGTGGGCGCGGCCCGCAGCTCGGCCCGGCGCAGCGCCCGGTACTCGTCGAAGTCCCGGAACCGCAACGCGAAGTCCTGGCACACCACGGCGTAGCGCAGCGAGTCGTAGTTCGGTTCGAAGTCGAGCACCCGCGCGCCGCCGCCGACGTCGGCGATGAGCGACGCCAGGCTCTCGTACGCACCGCCGCGCAGCTCCGAGTACGCCCAGTGGATCAGGTCGTCCCGACCGAGCCCGATCCCGTCCGCGGCGGCGAGGGCCCGCTCCCAGGCCGCGCGGACGTCCCGGCCGTGCAGGGCGCACGCGGTGTCCTGCGCGCACCACGCGGTGAACGCGTCGAACGCCTCCTCCACGGCCCGCGCCCGGTCCAGCACGAACCGGCGCAGGTCGACGCTGTGGTCGATCACGCCGTCCAGCACCATGGCGCGCACCCGCGGGCCGAACCGCTCCGCGTACTGCTGTCCGAGCAGCGTGCCGTAGGAGATGCCGTAGAAGCTGATGCGCCGCTCGCCCAGCGCCCGGCGCACCGCGTCCAGGTCGCGGGCCGAGCGCGCCGTGTCGACGTGGTCGAACACCGGGTGGCGGGCGCGGCAGTCGTCCCGCACCGCGACGTTGTGCCGGGCCAGCGCGGCGAACGCGGCCTCGTCCGCCGGGTCGTCGCCGGGGTTGCGCGCCATCAGGTCCGCCGAGCAGCGGATCGCCGAGCTGTTGTTGGTGCCCAACTGGTCGAAGCCGACGACGTCGTAGCGGGCCCGCACCTCGGCGCTCAGGTACGGCGCGCGGGCGAACTCCGCGCCGGAGCCGCCGGGACCGCCCGCGTCGACGACCACCACGCCGATCCGGCGCGCCGGGTCGCCGGCGCGGACCCGCGACACCGCCAGGTCGACGCGCGGGCCGCGCGGGTCCGCCCAGTCCAGCGGCACGGAGACCGTGCCGCACTCGGCCGCGGGCTGGTCGGGGCACGGCTGCCAGGCGATCGTGGCCGCCTCGGCCGGCGGCGCGACCACCAGCAGGCTCGCGGCCACCGCGGTGACGAGCAACGTCCGCATGGACTCCCCCAACCGTGCGCGAAGGATGCAGTCTTGCGAGGCGGCCGCGCCCGGCGCAAGCCCCTGATGATCGCGCACCACAATGCACATATCTCGCTTGGGCACCGCCGACGCGATCCTGGTCGTGGACGAGACCGGTGACGTGAAGAAGGGCGTGCACACCGTCGGTGTGCAAAGGCAGTACACCGGGACCGCGGGCCGGATCGAGAACGCCCAGGTCGGGGTGCGCCCGACAGGCCCACTACCGGCGACGATCCGGTCAAGGCCGGTGGAAATCGCGCTCCATTACCCGAGTACCGACATTACATTGCCTCGGTGAACCGATCGGAGATCTTCGACATCGCGCACCTGCGCCATCCCATCGCGGCACCGGTCGCGCCCGACCGGGTGCGCGAGTTGGTCGGGTGGTTGAGCCCCGCCGTCGGCTCCCGCGCGGTCGACCTCGGCTGCGGTGAGGGCGAGTGGCTGCAACAGGTGCTGCTGGACCATCCCGCGACGACAGGCGTCGGGATCGACCACATGCTGCCGGCCTCGGCCGCCCGGCGCGCCGGCGAACGCGGGCTGACGGACCGGGTGCGGTGGATCGAGGCCGACGCCGCCACCTGGAACGACGGGATCTTCGACGTGGTGCTCTGCGTCGGCGCCCGGCACGCCTTCGGCGGGTTGGAGGACATGCTGGTCGCCGTCCGGCAGCACCTGCGCCCCGGCGGTCAGGCGCTGATCGGCGAGATGATCTGGGAAGGGACCCCGTCCGCGGCAGCGCTCGCCGCGCTCGGACTCCCGGCCGACTCCGTCCCCGACCTCGCCGGCCTGGTGCAGGCTTTCCACCGGCACGGCCTCGAGCCGTCCTTCGGGCATGTCAGCACACTGACCGAATGGGACGACTACGAGTTCAGCTGGACCGGCTCGCTCGTCGACTGGGCCGTGCGGTCGGCCCCGACCGTCGAGGACCGCGACCAGGCGCTCACCGCCGCCCGCGAGCACCGTGACACCTGGCTCGGCGGCTTGCGGCGTGAGCTCGGGTTCGCCACCTTCGTCTTGCACGATGTCGCGCCCGGGCCGGTCTGAGGGCCGATCAGCCACTGATCACGAATCACGGCTGGAGCACCAATCGACGATCGCGAGCGCCGCCCTGCCGGCCGGCGCTGTGTGGCGGTGGCGTCGTCCGGGACGGTCCACGTGTTCGACAACCACGTCTGTCGCGCGGGTCTCACGCCTGCGCGGAGGTGTCGGCCAGGCCCTTCCGGGCGCGGTCCTGCTCGTCGTGGTCGCCGGTCTCGGTGGCGATCCGCAGCGCGCCGGCGTGCGCGTCGCGGGCCTCCCCGATCCGCCCGGCCGCGCGCAGCGCCTCGGCCACGCCGTTGAGGGCGCTCGCCTCCCCGTAGCGGTGGCCGATGTCCCGGAACGTGTCCAGGGCCGACGCGTAGCACCCGTGGGCCTGCGCCCAGTCGCCCAGCCGGAGGTGCACGTTGCCCAGGTTGCACATGGTCACCGCCACGCCGTAGCGGTGGTTGAGGCGCTGGAACAGCTCCCGGGCGCGGTCGAGGTGGCGGGCCGCGTCGGGGTAGCGCCGCAGCGACGCGCACACGTCGCCGAGGTTGGACAACGCGCTGGCCTGGCCGACGGTGTCGTCCAGGCGGGCGAACAGGTCCAGCGCGCTCTCCATGTGCTCCGCGGCGAGCCGGTGGTGACCGGGGCGGTTGTAGACGTTGCCGAGGTTGAGCAGCACCGCCGCCTCCCCGTACTCGTAACCCAACCGCCGGTGCACGGCCAGCGCTTCCCGCTGCCGGGCCGCGGCCGCCTCGTACTCCCCCAGCCGCTCCTCCACGATCCCGAGGTTCGACAACGCCCGCGCCATGCCGTACCCGTCGCCGGTGCGCCGGTGCAGCTCGACCGCCTCGTGCAGGTGCCCGGCCGCGTCGCCGTAGTCGCCGAGGAGCCGG
Organism: Actinosynnema sp. NPDC059335; assembly: GCF_042752395.1. Lineage (NCBI taxonomy): Bacteria > Bacillati > Actinomycetota > Actinomycetes > Pseudonocardiales > Pseudonocardiaceae > Actinosynnema > Actinosynnema sp. NPDC059335. Next base: position 3,602 of record NZ_JBHYXZ010000239.1, read on the forward strand.
CGCAGGGCGCCGAGGTTGGTCAGCGACGCGGCGATCAGGGCGTCGTCGCCGGACCGCCGGGCGGCGCGCAACGCGCTCTCGTGGATGCCCGACGCGTCCGCGTAGTGCCCGCTCTCCAGGTGGCGGAACAGGGTGCGGGACAGGTCCACGGCGTAGCGCGGCCGTCCGTCGCGCTCGGCGAAGCGGCACAGGGCGACGAGCGTGGGCCGTTCCGCGTTGAGCCAGGCACGCGCGTCGTCGGCGGTGGTGAACGGCGGCGGCTGCGTCGGCGGCGGGTCGATGACGGGCCGGTACGGGCGGTCGACCGGGTAGAGCAGGTCCATCGCCGCCGACGCGGTGGCGAGGTGGTGCGCCAGCAGGCGTTCCACGGCGGCGGACCGCTCCGCCGCCGGGTCGTGCTCGACCGCCAACTCCTCGGCGTAGGCGCGCAGCAGGTCGTGCACGGCGAACCGGCCGCCGCGCGCGGGCTGCACCAGGTGGTTGCGCGCCAGCACGTCCAGGGCCAGGCGGGCGTCGTCGGGGTCCGTCCCGGTGAGCGCGGCGAGCGCGTACGGCTCGACGTCCGGGCCGGGGTGCGTGCCCAGCCGCCGGAACGCCCGCGCGACCTCCGGCCGCAACTGCAGGTAGGACCACGAGAAGACGGTCCGCACGGCGGCCCGGGCGTCGTCGCCGACGTCCAGCACGCGCAGCCGCCGGCGGCGGTCGGCCAGCTCGTCGGTCAGCTCCGCCAGCGTGGTCCCCGGCCGGGACGCGGCCAGCTCGGCGGCGACGCGCAGCACGAGCGGCAGCCGGCCGCACTGCTCGACCAGGGCCGCGGCGGCCGCGGGTTCCCGCCCCACCCGGTCGCCGACCAGCGCGCGCAGCAGCGCCAGGGAGTCCGTCGCGGGCAGCGGGGCCAGGTCGAGCCGGTGCGCGCCGTGCAGCGCGACGAGCCCCGCCAGGCTGTTGCGGCTGGTGACCACGACCAGGCACCCCGGCGTGCCCGGCAGCAGCGGGCGCACCTGGTCGACCGACGAGGCGTTGTCGAGCACGACCAGCACGCGCCGGTCGGCGAGCTCGGCGCGGTACCGGGCGGCCCGGCGGTCGGCGTCGAGCGGGACGTCGGGGCCCGTGACGCCGAGCCCGTCGAGCAGCCGGCCCAACGCGTCGGCCGGCGTGAGCGGCGACCGCGGGTCGTAGCCGCGCAGGTCGACGTAGAGCTGCCCGTGCGGGTAGTCCCACCGGGCGCGGTGCGCCCAGTGCAGCGCGAGCGCCGTCTTGCCCACGCCCGCCGTGCCGCACACGACCACGATCGGCACCCCGGTCCGCCCGGACGCCGGCACCCGGTCCAGTTCGGCCAGTTCCGCCCCGCGACCGGTGAACGCGACCACGTCGCCGGGCAGCTGGTTCACGGCGGGCGGCGCGGGCGGAGGTGGGGCCGCGTGGTCGACGGGCGTCTCGTCCAGCGCGTCGAGGTAGGCGGCGGTCAGCTCCGGTCCCGGCCCCACGCCGAGTTCCTCGGTGAGCCGGCGGCGCACCGCGTCGTAGGTGGCGAACGCCCGGTCGCGCTGCCCGGCCGCGGTGTACGCCCGCACCAGCAACGCGTGCGCCGACTCGTCCAGCTGGTGGTCGGCGACGTCCTCCACGAGCAGCGGCAGCACGTCGCGGGCCGCGCCGGTCGCGATCATGACCTCGGCGTACCGGGCGAGCGCGGCGCGGTGCTCGCCCGCCAACGTCACCACGGCCGGGTGGCCGGCGAGCACCGGCACGTCCGCCAGCGGCGGTCCGTGCCACAGCCGCAGGGCCCGGCCGAGCAGGTCCGCGGCGTGCCGCGGCTCGTCGCCGCGCAGCACGGCGTCGGCGCGGGCCACCAGCGAGCGGAACCGGACCACGTCCACCCCGTCGCGGGGCAGGCTCAACGCGTACCCGTCGCCGACGGTGGGCAGGGTCGCGCTCGGCGAACGGGCGCCGCGGCCGGGTTCGAGCTGCCGGCGCAGGTGCTTGACGTGGGTGTGGATCACGTTGGTGGCGCTGGGCGGCGGCCGTTCGCCCCACAGGGCGTCGACCAGCTCGGCGCGGGTGACCGGTTTGCCGTCGGCGAGGGTGAGCAGGCCGAACACGGCCTTGCGACCGGCCGGGCCGAGCGCCACCGCCGTGCCGTCGCGCCAGGCCCCGAGGGGACCGAGCACCCGCACGGCCAGCACCCACGACCCCCATCACGCCGATCACCGCGGCGGGACGGCCCCGCCGTCCCATGCTGGCACGGGGTCCGGGGCCGTTCCACCGCCCATCCAGACGATTCGCCCGGCGGCTCAAGGGGTGTTGACGTGATCGCTGTCGTGGGCGACGGGGTCGCCGGGGCGCACGGGCCACGCCTCCAGGCCGGGCGCGGCCAGGACCTCCTCGACCAGGGCGGCGGAACCGCCCACGAACGTGCAGTGCAGGTCGATCTCCGAGGCGACGCACCAGGCGCGGTCGGCCGGCCAGAACAGGTTCGGCGTCTGGTGCGCCCCGCCGTCGTGGGGCAGCCACCACCCGGGTCCGGCGGCGGCCGCCAGCGGGCCGGTGAACAGCAGGTGGTCGCGGCCGGGCAGGCGGACCCGCGGCCCGCGACGGGGGGTCGCCGGGTAGAGCCGGCCGTAGCCCTCCCAGAGGCAGAACCGGCACCGGTCGGCCGCGTCGGTGTGCCGGGCGAGCACCGCGCACAGCTCGCGGAACGCGTCCGCGGGCAGGGCGCCGGTCTCCGGTTCCCGGCCGGGCCAGGCGGTCCCGCCGCCGGCCGGGCGGGCGACGGCGGCGAACTGCGCCAACGGGTGCACGCGGCGGCCGGTCCGGGCGGCGACCTCCGCCCAGCGCGCGAACCGGCCGTCCGGCGCGACCGCGGGGTGCAGGACCCGGGCGTAGGCGGGGAAGCCGTCCGGCACGACCGCGGCCACCGCGGACCCGAACCGGCGCAACCGCGGCCGCACCCAGTCGGCCTCCCACACCTCGCCGGAGGGCTCGATGCGGTCGTTCGACGCCATGCGCACTCCGATCCGGTGGTGTCCAGAACCCGTCCAGTGGGCGTCCAGACACGGCGGCCACGGTGGGTCGTGCCCACTCGTTCCCCCGTCGAGGGAGGTACCGCCGCACGATGTCGATCAGACGTCCCCGACCAAGGTATGCCACCTCCCTCGTCCTGGCGGCCGTGGCACGGCCGGCACGCCGCGCCACAGGCCCGGGCCAAGTCCCGACCCACCGCGCAGCGCACCGCGTCACGGGCCGGCCGCCCACCGCCCGGCGCACCGCCTCATGGGCTTCCCGTCCACCGCCCGGCGCACCGCGTCACGGGCTTCCCGTCCACCGGCCGGCACGCCGCGTCACGGGCATGTGGTCCACCGGCCGGCACGCCGCCCGGCTTCCCGTCGACCGCCCGGACACCTCCGGTCACGGGCGCGCGACAAGCCCTTCCCACATCGTGAGCCTCCTTGGCCGGACCGGGACGCGAATGCCAGCATCGATCTCGTGCCCCACGTTCCCGCGCCCCGCCCGCGCCGCCACGTCGACCACCGTCGGCAGGTGAGCGCGCGCTGCGCGTCGGCCGCCTGATCAGTCCACATCGGACCGCCGGCGGCCTCGCGCCGGGGAAGGGGGATGACGCGCGAAATCCACGCCCGTCCTTCGGTGCCGACCTGTTCGCCCACATCCACGAAATCGACCCCCGACGACCGGCGCGACAACCCCGTGGTCGTCGCACTGGGGAAACCCCCGACTTCGCACGTCTGATCTCGCACGCCCGGAGGAAGGACTCATGGCCGCAATGCTGGAAGGATCGGTTCCCCGGACCGAGCGCACCGCCGGGGCCGGCCGATGACGGCCACGCTGTCGGGCGACACCCTGCGCCGGGCGTTCCGCCGCCACCCGGCGGGCGTGGTGGTGATCACCGCCGACGACGGGCGCGACCCGGCCGGGTTCACCGCGACGTCCCTGACCTCCGTGTGCGCCGAGCCGCCGCTGATCTCGTTCGGCGTGTCCACCGGTTCTTCGAGCTGGCCGCACGTGCGCGACGCGCGCAGCATCGTCGTGAACTTCCTGGGCGCGCACCAGGAGGAGGTGGCGCGGCGCTTCGCCACCAGCGGCATCGACCGGTTCGCCGCGCCGACGCGGTGGAGCCGCCTCGACGGCGGCGAGCCCGTCCTCGACGGCACGGCGGGCTGGCTGCGGGCCGAGGTCCGCACGCTCATCCCGGCGGGCGACCACCACCTCGTGCTCGCCCTGGTCACCGCGGGCGACCTGCGCGAGGGCACCGCTCCCCTGCTCTACCACGACGGCCGCTACCGGACCATCCGCGACGACGTGCCGCGACCGTGACGTCCGCGTCCACATCGGACCGGGCCGAACCCCGGACGGGGACCGCGCCACCTCCTCCATTGTGCTGAAACGCCGAAACGAGACGCCGGGTCCCCGGACCGCCCAGCCGGCCGGCGGGATAGCCCGAACAGCGCAGCCCCCGCGGCCGGCGGACCCCCGTCGCGGGGGCGGGCACGCCGGCCGTCGAACGGGTCGATCGCGCAGTTCAGCGCGGGCGGGAGCGACGGGGTGAGGGCGGGGGCGGAGCCCGCCGGCGGCCGGGAGCCGCACCGGCGAACGGCGGCATGCGACGGACCGTGACCGGGGCGCGGCGCGTCTCGATTGCCTTGCCAAGGGAAACGTTCCGGCACACACTCCTGAACGTTTCAGTGCCGGACACCGACGTCGGGCGCGAGGGCGGCTCCTGCCTGCGGTGGCGCGGGCGGAGCGCCCGTCGGGGCTCAAGGGGTGTGGCGTCGTGCGAGGCACTGGCGGCCGCCGGGCTCGTGCGGGCGGCGGCCGGCGCACCACGCCCACCTCCCGGAAGGTCCGGTCAGATGACACGAAAGCACACGCTCGCCGGCGCGGTCGCCGCGCTGGCGCTGGTCGCCGCCACGGTGTTCGCGGTCGGCACGGCGCAGGCCGACAGCGGCGTGAAGGTCATGCCGCTCGGCGACTCGATCACCGACGGCTTCAACGTGCCCGGCGGCTACCGCATCGACCTGTGGCAGAAGCTCGTCGCGGGCGGCCGGACGGTCGACTTCGTCGGGTCCATGGCCAACGGCCCGAGCAGCCTCGGCGACCGCAACCACGAGGGCCACTCGGGCTGGACCATCGCCCAGGTCCACAACAACGTCACGACCTGGCTGAACACCTACACCCCGCGCACCATCCTGCTGCACATCGGCACGAACGACATGTACGGCAACGACCCGGCCGGCGCGCCGCAACGGCTGTCGAACCTGGTCGACCGGATCACCACCCTCGCGCCGAACGCGGACCTGTTCGTCGCCACGATCACGCCGCTGTCGTCGTTCGACTCGGCCGTCCGGTCGTTCAACGCGACGATCCCCGCGATGGTGCAGAGCAAGGTCAACGCGGGCAAGCGCGTGCACCTGGTGGACATGTACCGGGCGCTGACGACGTCCGACCTCGCCGACGGCGTGCACCCCAACGCGGGCGGCTACTCGAAGATGGCCACCGCCTGGTACAACGCGCTGCTGTCCGTGCCCGGCAGCGTCGGCGATCCCGGGACCACGACCACCACCACGACCACGACGACGACCACCACCACGACCACTCAGCCCGGCGGCGCGGCCTGCTCCGCGACGTACCGCGTGGTGAACAGCTGGGGCGGCGGCTACCAGGCCGAGGTGAAGGTCGCGAACACCGGCACCGCCGCGGTCAACGGCTGGACGGTCCGGATGACCCTGCCGTCGGGCCACACCGTCAGCAACCTCTGGGGCGGCGTGAACACCGGCACGAGCGGGGCGGTGGCGGTCCGCAACGCCCCGTACAACGGCTCGCTGGGCGGCGGGGGGGGCACGACGGTCGGGGTGGTGGGCTAACGCGCCCACGCCCCCCCGCCGGGCGGGGTGTGGTGCACCCGCCCGGTCTC
>NZ_JBHYXZ010000240.1:0-9385 GCF_042752395.1 Actinosynnema sp. NPDC059335
TTACTGGCTATTCGGCACGCTGTTGAGTTCTCAAAGAACACGCGCACACCGTCACTCATCACTTCAGTGATTCGATCCGGGGCTTGTTGTCCGCCACGCTCCGTTCCGGTCTCTCCCCGGCCCGTTCCGCGCTGGCAGAGAGAAAGTTACACCCCGTCCAACGCGGAGACAAATCGGGGGTCCAGGGGCACGTCTCCGCAGGTAGTACCCCCTGCGCGGACCCTCAAACCGGATCATGTGTGACCGGGGCCACTCAGACGAGTTTTCCCTGCGGCGTGGACGGCAGGTGCACGACCACCGACAGGCCGCCGCCGGGCACCGCCGAGGCGTGCACCTGGCCCTCGTGGGCGGCGACGGCGGCACGCACGATGGACAGCCCGAGGCCGGTGCCGGTGCGCGCGGTCCGGTCGGTGCCACCCCGGCGGAACGGCTCGAACAGCTCGTCCACCCGGTCGGGCGCGATGACCTGCCCGGACGACGACACCCGCAGCACGGTCCACTCGGGCCCGCCCTCGGTGCGCACCTCGATCCACCCGCCGGGCACGTTGTGCCGCACGGCGTTCTCCAGGAGGTTCCCCGCGATCCGCTCCAGCAACGCGGGGTCGCCGACCGCGGGCGCGGGAGCGGTCAGGAACGACACGCGCAACCGGCGCTCCTCCGCCTCCGGGCGGGCGGCCCGCCATGCGGACTCCACCACGGCGTTCAGGTCGACCGGCTCCCGCACGGCGAGCCCGAGCCCGTCCGTGCGGGCGAGCAGGAGCAGGGCGCTGACCAGCTGTTCGGCCCGTTCGGTCGCGCCACGCACCACGCCTGCCATGCGCCGCAGCTCCTCGGCGTCGGCGTCCGGGTCGACGAGCGTCACGTCCAGCTCGGTCCGGATCACGGCCAGGGGCGTGCGCAGCTCGTGGGAGGCGTTGGCGACGAACCGCCGCTGCGACTCGAACGCGGCCTGCAGCCGGTCGAGCATGGCGTCGAACGTGTCGGCCAGCTCGGCGACCTCGTCGCGGGGGCCGTCCAGGCGCAGCCGTTCGCCGAGCGACTCGGCGGAGAGGCGGCGCGCCGCGTCGGTCACGTCGTGGACGGGTTGGAGCACGCGCCCGGTGATGGTCCAGGCGAGCAGGGCCGCCGCGGCGACGACGCACAGGAACGCGATGGAGCCGGACCGCAGCACGTCGTCGCGGGCCTGCTCGCCGAGCAGGTCCATCAACGCCCCGGCGTCGACCTCACGTCCGTCGACGATGACGGTGCTGCCCTCGGCGAAGCGGGGCGACGAGGCGATGACCCGGCCGACGAGGAGCCAGCCGAGCAGGAGCAGCAGACCGCTGACGAACGCGACCAGGCCGGTCGCGAGGAGGGTGAGCCGCGTGCGCAGCCCGGGTCCGCGCCTGCGGGCCAGCTCTGGGTTCAGCGTGGGCCTTCCTCGGTGGAGCCCGCGGTGGGCACGCGGTAGCCGGAGCCGACCACCGTGTCGATGATGCCCGGTTCACCCAGCTTCTTGCGTAGCGTCATGACGGTGACGCGGACGGTGGTGGTGAACGGGTCGGCGTTCTCGTCCCACACGCGTTCGAGCAGTTCCTCGCTGGAGACCACCGACCCCTTGGCGGCGAGCAGGACCTCCAGGACGCCGAACTCCTTGCGGGTCAGCTCGACGGGCTGGCCGGCGCGGCGCACCGTGCGGCGGGCCGGGTCCAGCTCCACGTCGCGGGCGGTGAGCAGCGGCGGGGTGGCCGGGGTGGCGCGGCGGGCGAGGGCGCGGACGCGGGCGACCAGCTCGGGGAACGCGAACGGCTTGGCCAGGTAGTCGTCGGCACCGAGGGACAGGCCGGCGACGCGGTCGTCCACGCCGGCGCTGGCGGTCAGCATCATGACCCTGGTCAGGGCCCCGGAGCTGAGGATCTCCTTGCACAGCTCGTCGCCGGACATGCCGGGCAGGTCTCGGTCGAGCACGACCACGTCGTACCGGGTCACGGTCGACTTCTCGTGGCCGGTCTCGCCGTCGTAGGCCACGTCGACCGCCATACCTTCGCGCCGCAGGCCGCGCGCGATCGCGTCGGCCAGCGGCACCTCGTCCTCGACTACCAGGATCCGCACACCACAAAGGTGCCACACATCCCTGAGAAGCGGCTTAGCGTGCGGCTGTCGGGGTGGGGAAGGGCGAAAAGCGTCCTCGCCGGACGGGCAGATCAGCAGGATGACGGGGCCGAGTGGTCAAGCTCCGGTACCAGCGGGGTCCGGGTTTCGTGTCATCCCGCCGACCTCCACAAGGGCAACCACACGCGTCAAGGGGGCGGTTCCGGCCTCAAGTGCGGTGAGGCCGGAAGTGCCCCCTTGACACGCGTGGTTGGGCAGGGCCAGGTCGGCGGGATGACACGAAGCCCTCCTGTGTGCGGAGGGCCGCACCGGCCGTGCCCCGGTTGGTTACTTCTCGGCGGTCGCGCTCAGCCGGGTGTGGTTCTCGGTGGCGACGACCCACTCGGTGATGCGGCGGGAGACGTCCTGGGCGGTCAGGCCGAGGTCGGCGAGGACTTCGGCGCGTTCGCCGTGCTCGTGGAACGCCTGGGGGATGGCCAGGTCGCGCAGCGGGGTGTCGACCTCGGCGTCGCGCAGGGCGGCGGCCAGTGCCCAGCCGAAGCCGCCGTGGCGGCCGCCGTCCTCGACGGTGACCACGAGGCGGTGGTCGGCGGCCAGGGCGACCAGCTCGGCCGGGACCGGGAAGACCCAGCGGGGGTCCACGACGGTGACGCCGATGCCCTGGTCGGCGAGGCGTTGGGCGGCGGCGAGGCCGAGTTCGCCGAACGCGCCGACGGTGACGAGGAGGACGTCGGTGCCGGAGCGGTGCAGGACGTCGACGGTGCCGACGCGGTCGAGGGCGGGCAGGTCGGGGCCCACGGACGCCTTCGGGTAGCGGATGACGGTCGGGGCGTCGGGGACGCGGACGGCTTCGCGGAGTTCCTCGCGCAGCGAGGCGGCGTCGCGGGGGGCGGCGACGCGGATGCCGGGGATGAGGCCGCAGATGGACAGGTCCCACATGCCGTGGTGGGACGCGCCGTCGGGGCCGGTGATGCCGGCGCGGTCGAGGACGACGGTGACGCCCTGCTTGTGCATGGCGACGTCCATCAGGAGCTGGTCGAACGCCCGGTTGAGGAAGGTCGCGTAGATCGCCACGACGGGGTGCATGCCGCCCATGGCGAGGCCGGCGGCGGAGGTCATGGCGTGTTGTTCGGCGATGCCGACGTCGAAGCAGCGGTCGGGGTAGAGGCCCGCGAACTTGTCCAGGCCCGTCGGGCCGCGCATGGCGGCGGTGATGGCGACCAGGTCGGGCCGCTCGCCGCCCAGGGTGGCGAGTTCGTCGGCGAAGACGTGGGTCCAGGTGCGCTTGGACGGGCCGATGTTCTCCCCGGTGATGGGGTCGATGACGCCGGTGGCGTGCATCTGGTCGGCCTCGTGGTTCTCGGCGGGCGCGAAGCCGTTGCCCTTGCGGGTGACGGTGTGGACGATGACCGGTCCGCCGAAGGACTTGGCGCGGCGCAGCGCCGATTCCAGGGCGGCGGTGTCGTGGCCGTCGACGGGGCCGATGTACTTGAGGCCGAGGTCCTCGAACATGGCCTGCGGGCTGAGGGCGTCCTTGATGCCGCGCTTGGCCGCGTGCAGGGCGGCGTAGAGGGGCTTGCCGACGAACGGGGTGCCCTGCAGGGCGGTGCGGCCGCGTTCCAGGGCGCGCTCGTAGCCGGGTTGCAGGCGCAGCGACGACAGGTGGTCGGCCAGCCCGCCGATGGTGGGCGAGTAGGAGCGGCCGTTGTCGTTGACGACGATGACGACGGGGCGGTCCGTGCCGGAGGCGATGTTGTTCAGCGCCTCCCAGCACATGCCGCCGGTGAGGGCGCCGTCGCCGACGACCGCGACGACGTGCCGGCGCTGGCCGCCGAGCTGGTAGGCCTTGGCGAGGCCGTCGGCGTAGGAGAGGGCGGTCGAGGCGTGGCTGTTCTCCTCGACGTCGTGCTCGCTCTCGGAGCGGGAGGGGTAGCCGGAGAGGCCGCCCTTCTGGCGCAGCGTGTCGAAGCCGTCGCGGCGGCCGGTGAGGATCTTGTGGACGTAGCTCTGGTGGCCGGTGTCGAACACGATCGAGTCGTGCGGCGAGTCGAAGACCCGGTGCACGGCCATGGTCAGCTCGACGACCCCCAGGTTGGGGCCGAGGTGCCCGCCGGTCCGGGAGACCTTGTCGACCAGGAAGCGCCGGATCTCCTCGGCGAGCCGAACCAGCTCCTCGGCCCCCAGACGTTTCAGATCCGCCGGTCCGTGCACGGATTCCAGCAGCGTCACTCGCTCCACCTCGCCCTGTGGTTCGGGTCCCCGACTCGTCCGGTCAGTCTACGGACCACTGGCTGGGACGCCGCTCAGCGAGCGGGCCGCAGGAGCGCGACGCATTCGACATGGTGCGTCATGGGGAACGCGTCGAAGGCCCTGAGCTGGGCCAACTCGTAGCCGTGCGCGGCGAATTCGGCGACGTCGCGGGCGAGGGCGGCCGGGTCGCACGCGACGTACACCACACGTCGGGGGCCGGTGCGGGCGATGGCGGTGACGACGGCCTTGCCCGCGCCCTTGCGGGGCGGGTCCAGGACGACGACGTCGGGCGGGGAGTCGGTGAAGCCGGGTGACGCGAGCACGTCCTCGGTGCGGCCGGGGTGCCAGGAGACCTGGGGCAGGTCGGCGAGGGTGCGCCGGCCGTCGGCGACGGCCCCGGGCGAGGACTCGACCACGGCGACGTCGCCGTCCGGTCCGACCTGGTCGGCGAGCACGGAGGCGAACAGGCCGACGCCGCCGTAGAGGTCCCAGGCGCGGTCGCCGGGTCGGCAGTCGGCCCACGCGCCCACGACCTCGGCGAAGGTGTCGGCGGCGGCCGGGTGGACCTGCCAGAAGCCGTCGGCGCGGAGGTTCCAGGTGCGGCCGGCGGCCCGTTCGGTGGCGGTGCCGCTGCCCTCGCGCCGCCGGGACGGTCCCGGCACGGGGCGGCCCCGGCGCACGACCGGCGGGCCGATCTCGACCAGGTGCGACCGCCCGTCCGCGTCGCGGGTGATGACCAGCTCGGACTTCGGCGGCCAGCGGCGGTCCACGGCGTGGTCCAGCGCGCCCGGGACGGCGATGACGCAGTGGTCGACCGGGATGACGCGGTGGCTGCGGTGGGCGCGGAACCCGGCGCGGCCGTCCGGGCCGACGGCCATGCGGACGCGGGTGCGCCAGTCCTCGGGGCCGCCGGGCAGCGCCTCGACGACGACCTCCCGGTCGATCCCGGCCAGGCGGTGGAGCTGCTCGGCCACGACGGCGGCCTTCAGCTCGCGCTGGGCGTCCCAGGACGCGTGCTGCCAGTCGCAGCCGCCGCACAGCCCCGGCCCGGCGAACGGGCACGGCGGCGTGACGCGGTCCGGCGACGCCTCCAGCACCTCGACGGCGTCACCGCGGCAGTAGGAGCCGCCGGTGTCCTCGGTGATCCGGACGACGACGCGTTCGCCGGGCAGCGCGTGCCGGACGAACACGACGCGGCCCTCGTGCCGGGCCACGCAGTGCCCGCCGTGGGCGACCGCGCCGACCTCGACCTCGATGAGCCGCCGCTCCCACGTCGCCGTCACCTGCCGCTCCCCCGGTCCTCGCGGCCGCGCTTGTCGAGGCCGCGCCGGATCGCGCCGGGCGCGACGCCGTCGTCCCGGTCGGTCACCTTCGACGACGAGGCGAGCTGCCAGGGCACGCTCGTCACCATCACGCCGGGCTGGAACAGCAGCCGGCCCTTGAGCCGCAGCGCGCTCTGGTTGTGCAGGAACTGCTCCCACCAGTGGCCGACGACGTACTCCGGGATGAACACCGTGACCACGTCGCGCGGGTTGTCCGACCGGACCCGCTTGACGTAGTCCAGGACCGGTTTGGTGATCTCGCGGTAGGGCGACTCGATCACCTTGAGCGGCACCTTGAAGTTCTCCTTCTCCCAGTCGCGCACGAGCCGGCGGGTGTCGCCGTCGTCCACGTTCACCGTGACGGCCTCCAGGATGTCGGGCCGGGTGGCCTTGGCGTACGCCAGGGCGCGCAGGGTCGGCATGTGGAGCTTGGAGACGAGCACCATGGCGTGGTTGCGGGCGGGCAGCAGCTTCTGCCGCTCCTGCTGGCGCAGCTCCTCGGCGACCCGGTCGTAGTGCCGGCGGATGGCCGTCATCAGCGCGTACAGGGCGGCCATCGCGGCGATGGCGATCCACGCGCCCTTGGTGAACTTGGTGATCAGGACCACGACCAGCACCGACGCGGTGAGCGCCAGGCCGAACGCGTTGATCGCCTGGGACCGGCGCATCCGCCGCCGCGCGGTGGGGTCCTCCTCGGTCGCGAGCAGCCGGTTCCAGTGCCGGACCATGCCGGTCTGGCTCATCGTGAACGACACGAACACGCCCACGATGTAGAGCTGGAGCAGCCGGGTGACCTCGGCGTCGAAGGCGATGACCAGCAGGATCGCCGCGCCGGCGAGGAACAGGATGCCGTTGCTGAACGCGAGCCGGTCGCCGCGGGTGTGCAGCTGGCGGGGCAGGTAGCGGTCCTGGGCGAGGATCGAGCCGAGCACCGGGAACCCGTTGAACGCGGTGTTGGCGGCCAGCACGAGGATCAGCGCGGTGACGACGGTGATGAAGAAGAAGCCGACCGGGAAGCCGTCGAACACCGCCCCGGCGATCTGGGCGACCATGGTCTTCTGCTCGTAGCCGGGCGGCGCGTTGACGAGCTGGTGGTCCGGGTGCTCGGCCATCTTCACGCCTGTGAGCTGGGCCAGCACGATCAGGCCCATGAGCATGGTGACCGCGATGAGACCCATCATGAGCAGCGTGGTCGCCGCGTTGCGCGACTTCGGCTTGCGGAACGCGGGCACGCCGTTGCTGATGGCCTCGACGCCGGTCAGCGCGGCGCTGCCGGAGGAGAAGGCCCGCAGGACGAGGAACACGAACGCCAGGCCGACCAGGTGGTCGTCCTCGGCCCGCAGCTCGAAGCCGGCGCTCTCGGCGCGCATCTCGTCGCCCAGGACGAAGCCCCGGAACAGGCCGTAGCCGATCATCAGGAGCACGCCGACCATGAACGCGTAGGTCGGGATGGCGAACGCGCTGCCGGACTCGCGGATGCCGCGCAGGTTGATGGCGGTGAGGAGGACGATCGCGGCGACCGCGAACTCGGCTTTGTGGGTGGCGACGAACGGGATGGCCGAGCCGATGTTCGCGGCGGCGGAGGAGATGGAGACGGCGACCGTGAGGATGTAGTCGACCAGCAGGGCGCTCGCCACCGTGAGGCCCGCGCGGCGGCCCAGGTTGACCGTGGCGACCTCGTAGTCCCCGCCGCCGGAGGGGTAGGCGTGCACGTTCTGCCGGTAGCTCGCGACGACCGTGAGCATCACGACCACCACCGCGACGCCGACCCACGGGGCCAGCGCGTAGGCCGACAGACCCGCCACCGACAGCACGAGGAAGATCTCCTCGGGTGCGTAGGCCACGCTCGACATCGCGTCCGAGGCGAAGACCGGCAAGGCGATGCGCTTGGGCAGCAGGGTGTGGGCTAGGCGATCGCTGCGGAAGGGCCTGCCGACGAGGAGGCGCTTGGCCGCGGTTGCGAGCTTGGACACGGGTCGAAAGCGTAAGGGGTGTCCTCCCCTGGTCGGAGTAATCGTGGGTAGGTTCTCCGTGGAGAACGTTCAGGAGGCTTTCGTGCACGTGGTGATCATGGGCTGCGGCCGGGTGGGCTCGTCCCTGGCCAAGGCCCTGGAGCGCCTGGGCCACCAGGTCGCGGTGATCGACAAGGACGGCCAGGCCTTCCGCCGGCTGGGCTCCGACTTCCACGGTCAGCAGGTCGTCGGCAACGGTTTCGACCAGAAGGTGCTGATCGAGGCGGGTATCGAGCGGGCGGGCGCGTTCGCGGCCGTGTCCAGCGGCGACAACTCCAACATCATCTCGGCGCGGGTGGCCCGGGAGACGTTCGGGGTGGAGGCGGTGGTCGCCCGCATCTACGACGAGAAGCGCGCCGCGGTGTACGAGCGGCTGGGCATCCCGACCGTGGCGACCGTGCCCTGGTCCACCGACCGCTTCCTGCGGATGCTGCTGCCCGAGGGCACGGCCACGGCGTGGCGCGACCCGTCGGGCAGCGTGGCCGTCCTGCCGCTGGGGCTGCACGAGGACTGGGTCGGGCGCACGGTGCGCGACCTGCAGGAGGCCACGGGGTGCCGGGTGGCGTTCGTGATGCGGTTCGGCACCGGTGTGCTGCCCGATTCGAAGACCGTGCTGCAGGCGGACGACCAGGTGTACGTGGCCGCCCTGTCCGGCACCGTGACCGATGTGGCCGCGGCCGCGGCCCACGCGCCCGAGGAGAGCTGAGTGCGGATCGCGATTGCGGGTGCCGGTGCGGTGGGCCGGTCCATCGCCGCGGAGCTGGTGGCCGACGGGCACCAGGTCATGCTGATCGAGCGGGACCGGGCGCACTTCGAGCCGCACACCGTGGAGCAGGCCGAATGGGTGCAGGCGGACGCGTGCGAGCTGTCCTCGCTGGAGGACGCGGGCATGCAGCTGTGCGACGTGGTGATCGCCGCGACCGGTGACGACAAGGTCAACCTGGTCGTGTCGCTGCTGGCCAAGACGGAGTTCGCGGTGCGGCGCGTGGTGGCGCGGGTGAACGACCCGGCCAACGAGTGGCTGTTCACCGAGTCGTGGGGGGTGGACGTGGCCGTGTCGACGCCGCGCATCCTGTCCGCGCTGGTGGAGGAGGCGGTGACGGTCGGGGACGTGGTGCGGCTGATGACGTTGCGCCAGGGTCAGGCGAACCTGGTGGAAATCACGCTTCCGGGTGACACGCCGCTGGCGGGGTCGCCGGTGAACGGCCTGGCGCTGCCGCGTGACGCCGCGCTGGTGACCATCCTGCGGGGCGGTCGGGTGATCGTGCCGACGCCGGACGACACGCTGGAGGGTGGCGACGAGCTGCTGTTCGTGGCGGCGGCGGACGTGGAGCGCGAGATCCGGTCGGCGCTCGGGTACTGACCGGACGCGCACCGGCCGGCGGGGGGCTCGGGGTATTCGGGCGCGGGGGTGTTGGGCGTGGGGTCCGGGCGGGGCTCGGGCGGGTGGTCCGGCGACGGGTTCCCGAAGCGTTCGCGCCCGGGGTCGCCGGTGGGGGCGGGATGGCCGAGGTGGGCTGGCGCTGTCGGTGCGAGGGCCGGGCGGTGCGGGGACCAGGCGGTGTGGAGACCGGGCGGTATGAGGCCGGGCGGTATGAGGCCGGGCGGTATGAGGCCGGGCGGTGTGGGCGGCGGGTTGGGTGGCCGATGGGTGGCGTGGTTGTGGATAAGTGCGGTCGTGGCTGGTCACGGCCGGTTTCGGCGTGCGCG
>NZ_JBHYXZ010000241.1:0-9238 GCF_042752395.1 Actinosynnema sp. NPDC059335
CGGCGCGCCCCGGCGTGGTGTCGGCGGGCGGGGGGCGGCGTGGTCTGCGTGTCTGCGTGGCGCGCCCCGACCCGCCCCCGCCCCCCCCCCCCCCGGTTCGCGTCACCTCAGCACAGGCAGAGCGAGTAGTTCGCCCGGTACGTCGTCGGGCTCGCCGGCGCGGTGATGTTGTGCGTCTGCGCGCCGCCGTCGGACCAGCTGCCGTACCGGAAGCGCAACCCCAGCGGACCGCTCTGCGGGCTGGGCGCGCTGATCGAGTTGTTCGACCCGACGATCACCGTGCGGGTGAAGGGCGTGGTCGACGCGGTGCCGCCGACGCTGAGCTGCAACCCGCTCGGGCTCGACGTGAACGTCAGCGCGACCGTCTGCGGGTCGAGCTTGGTCGTCGTGCTCGTGGTGCGGCCCGACGAGTCCGTGGCGGTCAACGTCAGGTCCAGGTAGGACGGGTACTCGTGGTCCGGCGCGATGAACGACCCCGACGCCACGCCCGTCCAGTTCTGCACCACGTGCTCGTGGCACGACCCGTTCGTCGCGCAGTGCTGGATGCTCAGCTTCCAGCTCAACGCGGACGCGGGCAGCGCGCCGTCCTGCGCGTCGGTGGCGTGCCCCGAGAAGGCCACGTTCTGGCCCACCACCCAGTTCAGCGGCGCGGTCGGGGCGTCGATCACCGGGACCGGGTCCTCCGCGACCGGCGTGCCGACCGTGACGGCGATCGTCGTGTCGCCCCACGCGCCCGACTGGTCGGTCACCCGGAGCCCGACCGCCACCGTCCCCTCGACGGTGTAGGTGTGCGTCGGCGTGGCGGAGGTCGAGTCGTCGTGCTGGCCGTCCCCGTCGAGGTCCCACGCGTAGGTCAGGGTGTCACCGGGGTCGGGGTCGGTCGAGCCCGTGCCGTCGAACTGCACGGTCAACGGCGCGGGGCCGGTCTGCGGGGTGGCCGCGGCGACGGCGGTCGGCGCCCGGTTGCCGGTCGGGTAGCTGACGCGGCGCAGCTGGCCCGCGCCGAGCGCGATGTAGAACAGGTCGCCGCCGGGACCGGTGGTGATCTGCACCGGGACGTTCACCCCGGTCACGAACGGCACCAGCTTGGCCGGGTCGGGCTGGCCCGCGGTGGTCTGCATCGCCCAGATGCACCCGCGCGAGCTGTCGGCGAAGAACAACGCGCCGTCGTAGGCCGGCGGGTAGTTGCTGTCGGACTCGAACGCGATGCCCGAGATCGACGAGCCGCCGGTCGGGCACGGGTCGGTCGCCACCACCTTCGCCGAGTGGCTGTAGGCGTAGTAGGGCGCGGTCTGGCCGGCGCCGCTGTACAGCGACTCGCACAGCGTCAGGTTCGCGCCGTCGTAACCGCCCTGGCGGGCCGCGCCCTCGTAGCAGGGCCAGCCGAAGTTCTCCGCCGTCGCGTCGTTCACGTCGGCGATCCGGTTGACCTCCTCCCAGGTGTTCCAGCCGACGTCGCCCGCCCACAGCTCCTCGGTGCCGGGGCGGAAGGCGAAGCGGAACTGGTTGCGCAGGCCGTGCGCGATGACGCGCCGGGCGTTGGCGTCGGCGCTGTCCGCGAACGGGTTGCCGGGCAGGCCCGCGCCCGTGTCGGGGTCGATGCGCACGATCGAGCCGTCGAGGCTCACCGGCTCGCCCGCCGGGCGGCGGATCGACTGCGAGCGCAGCGCGCCGCCCCGCGCGGTCGGCGCGGTGAGGTTCGTGCCCGCCGGGGACGGCGGGTCGGCGCACGGGTTGCCGACCTGGCCGTAGTCGGCGAAGTTGAAGCTCGCGCCGTCACCGCCGCCGACGTACAACCCGCCGTCGGGGCCGAAGACGACCGTGCCGATCGAGTGGCTCGGGTACTGCTGGCACCAGTCGGTGACCAGCGGCTGCTCGGCGGTCATGGTGCCGCCGGAGCCCATGGTCAGCTTGGAGACCCGACCGGTGACGACGCAGCCCTGGTCGGTCGCGCCGGGCGGGGTCGGGCACTGGTCGCCCCACCGCGGGTGTGTGCCGCCGGGCGCCGCGTCGTAGGTGTAGGCGACGTAGACGTAGGGGCGGGCGGGGAACTGCGGGTCGACGGCCAGGCCGAGCAGGCCGCGATCCCAGAAGTCCTGCGTCTGCGGGCGGAGGTCGGCGAACACGGTGGCCGTGGTGTCGGCGAGCGAGTCGAAGACCTTGACCAGGCCGCTCTTCTCGGCGATGAACACGCGCCCGTCGGGCGCGAAGGAGACGGCGGTGGGGTTGGTGAGGCCGCCGATGGCGAGGGTGTCGGTGAAGCCGGTCGGCACGGCGGCGGTGGCGGCCGGCGGGAGCGCCACCGCGGTGGCGGCGACCACGAGGGTCGCGGCGGCCACGGCGGTCACCCGTCTCCCACGACGGGCGAGTGGTGCGCGGCGGAGTAAGCGCATGTCCCGATTTGTTCCCTTCGTGACACTTTCGAGTGAGCACGGAAGGGTTACATGCGGGTTGCCGAAACCGCACCGCTTTAGCGGACGGTGGAGGGGATGCCGCAGGTTGTCATACGACCGGAGTATCGACGACCCCGATTATTCGGCGGACGGGTGCGCCGTCCGGTCGAGCGCGGCGCGGCGTTCAGTCGAGCACGGTCTCGCGGTTCGCCCGACCCCTGGTCAGGACGAACCCCGCCACCGCGGCGAGCGGGAACATCACCACGGCGTAGACGGCGGCGGGCACGGCGAGCCGTTCGTCGCCCAGGACGCTGACGCCCACCGTGATCGCCAGGGTGCTGTTGTGCACGCCGACCTCGAACGCCGACGCGATCGCCTGGCGTTCGCCCACCTTCGCCAGCCGGGGGAGCAGGTAACCGGCGGCGAGGCTGATCGCGCAGAACAGCACGCTCACCAGGCCGACCGCGGCCAGGTACTCGGCGGTGTTCTCGATCTCGGCGACGATCGTGCCGACGATCACCGCGACCAGCACCAGCACCGAGACGATCCGCACCGGCCGGTCCGCGCGGTCGGCCGACGCCGGCGACCAGCGGCGCACCAGCATGCCCAGCGCCACGGGCACCAGCACGAGCGCGAACACCTGCGCCACCTTGCCGAACTCCAGGCCCAGCGCGCCGTCCGCCGCCGGGTGGAAGTGGCCCAGGGCGAAGTTCACCACCACCGGCAGGGTGACCGCCGCGACCACCGAGTTCACCGCGGTCAGGGTGATGTTCAGCGCGACGTCGCCGCGGAACAGGTGGCTGAACAGGTTCGCCGTGGTGCCGCCGGGCGACGCGGCGAGCAGCATCATGCCGACCGCCAGCACCGGCTCCAGGTCGAACGCCACCACCAGCCCGAAGCACGCCAGCGGCAACAGGACCAACTGGGTGGCCAGCGCGACCGCGACCGCGCGCGGCTCCCGCGCGGTCCGGGCGAAGTCGGCGGTCGTGAGCGACATCCCCAGCCCGAACATGACCACGGCCAGCGCGATCGGGAGGCCGATCGACGTCAGTGCGGAATCCACGGCGACCACCTGAGCCTCTGCGTCGGACCGGAGCGAGGAGCGCATCTTCCCCCAGAACGGGACGAATCGGGAGGTCTTGACACCGGGTTCGCCGGTAAACGGCAAGAACGGAGAGGCGTCGGGTGCGCGCGACGCGGCGTTCCGAGCGTTCAACTCGGCTGTTCCGGACGTGGGACACGCGCGTTCCGGACGTAGGACACGCGGGTTGGTTGTTATCGCTAACAGGTTCGGGGGGTCGAACGCGTTCGACGGCAGGGAGCCGGAATTTGGGCACCGCCGACCGGGAGAGGGCGGGCGATGTTCTGCTCCACGATGTCCACCATCCCGGAGCCGCAGCGGACCGGCCACCAGGGACGGGCAGGTGGCCAGGCGGTAGAGCGCGAGCCGGGTCCGGGTCCGGGTCGGCGGTGTGGGCGTGCATGGCCCGCACCGCCCGACCGAGCCGGGCGAGGACCCGGTCGGCGCGGCGCGGGTCCCGCGCGATCCACTGCTCCGGCGATCGCGCCCGCGGGGTCAGGACGGGTTCAGCTTGATGGCGAACGCGTTGAAGATCGACCACACGTCGACCCACCCCAGCGCGGTGGTGCACCCGGACGTGCCGCACCCCCAGCCGACGCTGACGATGCCGTTGAGCTGCCGCGAGTTCGCGTCGTTGAGGTAGATGACGGGGCCGCCGCTGTCACCGCCGCGACCGACGACGCCGCCGTAGTGGGGGACGCCGTAGCTGCCCCACACGGTCGTGCCGTTGACGGTCCAGCTCATGGTGCCCGCGTACACGGTCCTGATGTTGCAGACGACCTTGGAGTTGTACCCGAGCTGGCAGGTGAAGTCGCCGACCGCGACGTTGCGCACGCCGTTGAGGTAGCGGGTGTAGCCCGTCGCGTCGACGCCGTCCCACGTGTAGCGCAGCGTCGGCGTCTCGATGAACGCCGAGTCGACCGCGGGCAGCTCGTACTTGACCTGGCCGATGTAGTTGCCGCCCGCCGCCCAGACGTGGTCGCCGACGTTGTAGCAGTGACCGGCCGTGACCAGCCACTGGCGGCCGTCCCAGGTGCTGACGGCGGGGATGCCGCTGGTGCAGTAGGACTCCGCGCCGTACGCGGGTCCGAGCGCGGCCCCGGCGTAGAACGGGGAGCTGTCGTTCCAGCGGCTCAGGGGCGTCGCGGGCGGGGCCTGCTCGACGCGGACCTCGGTGGCGCCGGTGGCGGCGCGCCGCTGGGCGACGGCCGGGGAGGCGAGGTAGGACCGCGCGGCGCCGGGGTCGTCCACGGCGAGTTCGATGACGCCGCCGTCGACCGAGCTGCCCGCCCGGCTCACCGTGAACGGCAGGTCGGCGCGGCTGGTGAGGGCGGAGATCTCGGCCTTGAGCTGCTGTCGGGACTTCTTGGCCGGCACGACGTTGATCAGCCGCGCGTCCACGGCGGGGTTGGCCTTGCGGACCTCGGCCACGAACGCCCAGCCCTGCCGCACGTCGGTCAGGTAGACGTTGACCGACCGGTAGTCCGGGGCCATCTCGACCTGGGTGTAGATGTCCGCCCGGGACTCCTGGCCGACCCGCGCCGCGGCGTCCGCCGCCAGTCGCAGCGGTTCGAGCACCCGGGCCTGCCGCTCCGGCGTCATGGCCGCCACGGCGTCGGCGGACAGCGGCTCGGCCGCCGCGGCGGGGAGCGTCAGGAGCGGTAAGAAGGCGAGCGCGCTTGCCAGGGCAAAAGATCTTCGGAACGCGTTCTTCATCGGTCAACCCTCGTTTCGGATCGAATGTGAATCGAGTGCGATATCGCGTTCTGGGGCGTCGCCGCCGACGAACGCGCGCAGGCGGGCAGCCCGAATCCGACATTTCGTGCCGTGGCACGGAAAATCGGTCGGCGCGAGGTCGACGGACCGGGGATCACCGCACCGCGAGCCCGCTGAGCACCGGGAACGCCTTCGTGCAGCGGATCCGGTCGGGTTCTCGGGCCGCGGGTGTCGGCGGCAGCGATCAGTGTCGGCGGCGTGATCGAATTCGGGGAAAGGTCGGCGGCGGGGAGATTCCGGCGGAATGCCGGGACAAGGCTAGCGCCCGCGCCGGGTTCGGTGAATCGACCAAAAGAGGTGACGTCGTGGACGTGCGGAGGTCAGGGCAGGATCGAGTCGACGTACCCGCCGTCCACGCGCACCGCCGCGCCCGTGGTGGCCGACGCCTGCGGCGAGGCCAGGTACACGACCAGGTTGCCGATCTCCTCGGGCTCGATCAGCCGGCCCAGCAGCGATTGCGGCCGGTGCAGGCGCATGAACTCGCGCTGCGCCTCGTCCCAGGGCAGCGAGCGGTCCACGAGCTGGTAGACGAAGTCCTCCACCCCGCCGGTGTGCGTCGGCCCGGCGATCACGCAGTTCACCGTCACGCCGCTGCCCGCCGCCTCCTTGGCGAAGCCGCGCGACACGCCCAGCAGCGCCGTCTTGGACACCCCGTAGTGGATCATCTCCGCCGGGATCACCACGGCCGAGTCGCTGGCGATGTACTGCACGCGGCCCCACCCGCGCTCCCGCATCCCCGGCAGGTACGCACGGGTCAGCCGCACTGCCGCCAGCACGTTGACCTCGAAGTACCGCCGCCACTCGTCGTCGCTGATCTCCAGCGCGGGCCGCGCGCCGAAGATGCCGACGTTGTTGACCAGCACGTCGACCTCCGGCACCGCGGCGACGAGCGACGCCGTGCCCTCCGCGGTCGACACGTCGGCCGCCACGCCCACCACGTCCGCACCCGGTGCGGCCTCGCGCAGCCGCGCCACCGCCTCGTCCACCGCGTCGGGCTTGCGGCCGTTGACCGCCGTCCGCGCGCCGGCCCGCGCCAGCGCCACCGCGATCGCCTCGCCGATGCCCTGCGTGGAACCGGTGACCAGCGCCGTCTTCCCGCTCAGATCCAGGTGCATGCCGGCAATGATCGCGCACCCGGCGCGCCGCCGCCGGTCACGAGTACAGCGCGCCCAGGAACTCCACCAGCAGGCGCTCCCGCAGCGCCGGACTCGCCGCCGCGAGCAGCGTGTTCACCGTCGCCATCCGCTCGGGCAGCACGCCGCCGTCGCCGCCCATCCCGGCCGCGGCGAGCAGCCCGGCGAACTCGTCGGGCGTGAGCGAGTCCGGTTCCAGCGCGCCCACGTACGCCAGGACCTCCGGCGCGACCCGCACCGGCCCGGCCTCGACGGCGGCCTTCACCGACGCCCGCAGGTCCTCCAGCAGCTCCGACTCGTGCCCGGCGTTCGCCGCCGTCACGGTCAGGTGCAGGTTGGCGGGGGAGGAGCGGTGGGCGAACTGCGGCTGCACGTACCAGTTCCGCGCCTTCATCTCGTCGGCCACGGTGAACACGTCGAAGTCGTCCCGCGCGTTCGTCACCGCGAGCAGCGTCGCGGACGGCTCGCCCAGCACCCGCAACCCGTCGATCCCGGCGATGCCCTCGCGCAGCACCCGCGTGCTCTCCAGCGCCCGACGGGCCAGCGAGCGGTACCCGTCGTCGCCGATGTGCCGCAGCACCGCCCAGGCGGCGGCCAGCGGGCCACCGGACCGGGTGGACTGCGTGGTGGAGTTCAGCATCGTGTAGCCGGGCCAGGCCGCCGACGCGAAGAACTGCGACCGGCGCAGGTCGGCCGACGCGTGCAGCAGCACGGACGTCCCCTTCGGGCAGTACGCGTACTTGTGCAGGTCCACCGAGATGCTCGTGACGCCCGGCACGGAGAAGTCGAACGGCGGCACGTCCGGCGCGTGCGGCAGCACCCAGCCGCCGATGCACGCGTCCACGTGGCAGCGGACGCCGCGGTCGAGCGCGGCGGCGGCGATCTCCGCGACCGGGTCCACTACGCCGTGCGCGTACGACGGCGCGCCGGCCACCGCGAGCACGGTGGACGAGTCGATCGCCGCCGCCATCGCCACCGGGTCCGCCCGGAACGTCACCGGGTCGACCGGCACCGCGACCACCCGCACCCCGAAGTAGTGCGCGGCCTTGTGGAACGCCGCGTGCGCGGTCTCCGGCAGCACCATCGACGGCCGCTCGACGTCGGGCCGGGCGTCCCGCGCCGCGACGACCGCCAGCAGGCACGACTCGGTGCCGCCGGACGTGACCGTGCCGACCGTGCCGTCACCGCCGCCGAGCAACCGCGCCGCGGTGCGCACCACGTCGTTCTCCAGCCGCAGCAGGCTCGGGAACGCGGTCGGGTCGAGCCCGTTGACCGACGACGCCAACGCGTGCGCGGACGCCGCCAGCTCGTCCAGCCCCGGCAGCGCGCTGTCGTACACGTAGGCCAGCGTCCGGCCGCCGTGCGTGGGCAGGTCACCGGCCCGCAGCGCCCGCAACTCCGCCAGCACGTCCTGGGCCGGCACGTCCTGGGCCGGCACGTCCTCGGTCACGCGGTCTCCTCACGCAGCAGGGGCAGGGCCGCCAGCGCCAGCACGGCCGGGATGGCGGTGAATCCGAGCAGCGCGGCCGTCACCGCGCCGGAGGGCTGCGCGGCGGCGCCGTCGGTGCTCGCGACGTACCCGCCCGCGGCCAGGACCAGGCCGTACACGCCGGGGCCGAGGGCGAGCCCCAACGTCTCACCGGCCGTCCACACGCCGGAGAACAGGCCCGCCCGCGTCGCGCCGGTCCGCCGTTCCTCGGCGCTGATCACGTCCGGCAGCATGGCCAGCGGGAACACCTGCATCCCCGCGTACCCGACGCCGACCACGGCCATCAGCGCCAACACGATCGGCACCGGCAGCACCCGCGACGCGGTCAGCCCGGCCACCGCGACCGCGAACAGCGCCGACGCGGCGACGAGCCCGGCCCGCTTGCCGTGCCGGCGCCCGACCCGCTGCCACAGCGGCATCACCAGCAGCGCGGGCCCGACGAACCCGGCGAACAACGCGGTCTGCAACCCCTGTTCGCCCAGCACCAGGCGGGCGAAGTAGTCGACGCCCGCGAGCATCGTGCCCAGCCCCACGGCCTGCACCACGAACACCGCCAGCAGCGACCGGAACGGCCGCGACCCGCGCACCGCCGAGGCCAGTTCACGGACTCCCGCTGACGTGGACACCCGCCGTGACGCGGGGACGCCGCGGGTGCCGGCGACCGTGGCCAGCGTGCCGAGAACCATCAGCGCCGCGACCGCCACGCCCATGCCGGGGTAGCCGACCGCGTCGCGCACCGCGGGCGCGCCCGCGCCACTGACCAGGATCGCGAGCGCCAGGAACGCCATCCGCCACGCCATGAGCCGGGTGCGCTCGTCGTAGTCCTCGGTGATCTCCGCGGCCATCGCCACGTAGGGCACCTGGAAGAACGCGTACGCCGTCGCGCAGGCCAGGAACACCAGCGCCACGTACACCGCCGCGCCCGCCCCGGTGAACGGCCCGGCGAACAGCAGCGCGAACAACACCGCCGTCGCGAGCCCGCCGCGCAGCAGGAACGGCCGCCGCACCCCGGCCCGGTCGCTGATCCGGCCGGCCACCGGGTTGAACAGCACGTCCCACGCCTTCGGCACGAGCACCAGCAGGCCCGCGACGGCGGCGGGCACGGCCAGGCCGTCGGTCAGGTACGGCAACAGCAGCAGGCCCGGCACGGTGCCGAACGCGCCGGTGACGAACGACCCGGTCGCGTACCCCGCCCGGACCCCGCGAGTGATCTGCCGCATAGGCGGAAGAGTTTCGCATTCCGCCCGCCACCAGCGCGAGGGCGACTTCGGATGACCGGATGTCGAGATCACACCGCGACCGGTCGACCACCCGCCGCAGCCGGCCGGGACCGGATCGCGGCGGTCGGCGCGGGTCCGAGCGCCGC
>NZ_JBHYXZ010000242.1:0-9226 GCF_042752395.1 Actinosynnema sp. NPDC059335
TCCTCCGGCGACCGCGACACGTCGAACGGCACCACCACCAACCGCCCACCCGACGACAACGGCCCCCACAACTCCCACACCGAGAAATCGAACGAGAACGAATGGAACAACGACCACACATCGTCCACACCGAACTCAAACCGGTCGGCGATCGCGCTGAAGAGCCCGACCACGTTCGCGTGCGACACCGGAACACCCTTCGGCGTCCCCGTCGAACCCGACGTGTAGATCACATACGCCACATCGTCCACATGCGACCGACCTCGCTCGACGTCGGTCAAGTCCTCGCCCGAAAGACCGTCCAACCCAGCCAGGGAATCCAGACCGTCCAGCACCACCACCGGCTTGGCGTCGTCCAGTAGGAATGCGATCCGCTCCGCCGGATAGCCGGGATCAACAGGCACATACCCGCCACCTGCTTTCACCACCGCCAACACCGCGACCACCAGGTCCAGCGAACGCGGCAACACCAGCCCGACCAGGGAACCCGCACCAACCCCCAAACCCACCAAATAACGCGCCAACCTGTTCGCCCGAACGTTCAACTCCCCATACGTCAACGACTCGCGCTCGAACACCACTGCGACCGCCGAAGGATCACGTCGCACCTGCGCCTCGAACAAGGCCGGCAACGTCGTCACCGGCACATCCCGCACCGGACCCTGCCACCCCCGCAGCACCCGCTCCCGCTCCACGCGGTCCAGCACGTCGATCCGCCCCAACGGCACGTCCGGGTCCGCCACCAGGGCCTCCACCACCCGCACCAGGCGGCGCAGCACGAGGTCGGCCGCGTCGGCGTCGAGCAGGTCGGGCCGGTAGCCCAGGCGCAGCCGCAACCCCTGGTGCGGCAGCACGAGCAGGCTCATCGGGAAGTGCGCGGCGTCGCGCCCGTGCGTGCCGGTGATCCGCAGGTCGGGGCCGAGGTCCCACCCGCTGCCGGGCCCGACGGGGTAGTTCTCGAACACGAAGTCGGTGTCGAACAGCTCCTCCACCCCGGCGAGCCGGTGCACCTCCGCGAGGCCGAGGTGCTGGTGGGCGGTCAGGTCGGCCTGCTGTCGCTGGAGCGCGTCGAGCAGGTCGCCCGCCGGGAGCGCGGGGGCGAGGCGCACCCGCACCGGCAGGGTGTTGACGAACAGCCCCACCATCGACTCGACGCCGGGCAGGTCGGCGGGTCGCCCGGACACGGTCACGCCGAGCACCACGTCGGCGCGTCCGGTCAGGCGGCCGAGGAGCACCGCCCAGGCGGCCTGGAGCACGGTGTTCAGCGTGACCTCGCGCCGCCGGGTGAGGGTGGTGAGCCGGGCGCGCAGGTTCTCGGGGACGGTCAGCACGACCTGCTCCGGCACGACCGGCGCGCGGGCGGCGTCCGGCGGGGCGACGAGCGTCGGCCCGTCCACCCCGTCGAGCAGGTCGCGCCAGTGGCGGCGGGCGGCGTCGCGGTCCTGGCCGGAGAGCCAGGTCAGGTAGTCGCGGTAGGGCGTCACCCGCGGGAGGCCCCGGTCGTCGCCGCGGGTCGCGTAGAGGGTGAACAGCTCCCGCGCCACCAGGGGGCCGGACCAGCCGTCCAGCACGAGGTGGTGGTTGGTGACCACGAACCGGAACCGGTCGTCGCCGAGGCGGACGAGCGTGAAGCGGACGAGCGGCGGGCGGTCCACGGGGAAGCGCTGCTCCCGGTCGGCCCGGGTGATCCGGTCGAGTTCGGCGTCCCGGTCGCCGGGGTCGAGGGTCGACAGGTCGTGGTCCGCCCACGGCAGCGGCACTGCGCCCACGACGACCTGCACCGGCCGGGTCAGCCCTTCGTGGGCGAACGCGGCGCGGAGGTTCGCGTGCCGGCGCAGCAGGGCGGCGGCGGCCGCGCGCAGTGCCCCGACGTCCAGGTCGCCGTGCAGGTCCACGCCGAGTTGCACCACGTAGACGTCCGGGCCCTGCTCGTCGTACAAAGCGTGGAACAACAAACCTTCCTGCAACGGCGACAGGGGCAACACGTCCTCGATGCCCTGCCAACGCGCCTCGACGGCCTCGACCTCTGCCAGGGACAGATCGACCAACGGCAGGTCCGACGGCGTGCGGCCGCCCGCTCCCGGTCGCCGGGTGTGCGCGACGATCCCGGTCACCGCGCGGGTCCAGCGCCGTGCCAGCCCGCGGACCTCGTCCTCGGTGAACAGCTCCTCGGGCCACGACCAGGTCGCGCGCAACACGGTGCCGTCGACGCCCGCGTCGACCACGATCGCGTGCGACGCGGGCAGGTCCGACGCGGTCGGCGACACGACGTCGGCTTCCGGGGCGGGCGACCAGTCGCCGGTCTCCACGGCCCCGGCGCGCCCGAGGTAGTTGAACAGGATCTCCGGCGTGCCGAGCCGGGCCAGCTCCGCGCCGCGCTCCGGGTCGAGGTGGCGCAGCACGCCGAACCCGAGGCCGCGGTCCGGGAGCGCCCGCACCTGCTCCTTGACCCGTTTCACCGCGCGCCCGGCGGCCGGGCCGCCCGCGCACACCTCCTCGAAGCCGACCGGGCCGGGGTCGAGGCGGACGGGGAACATGCCGGTGAACCACCCGACCGTGCGGGAGAGGTCGACGTCGGGGTGGTCGCGGCCGTGGCCTTCCACGTCGACCAGCACGGCGGTCCGGTTCTCGCGCCACGTGCCGACCGCGACGGCCAGCGCGGTCAGCAGCACGTCGTCGACGCCCGCGTGGAACGCGGCCGGCGCCTCGCCCAGCAGGGGCGCGGTGGTGTCGGCGTCCAGCTCGACCGTGACGGACCGGACGCGGTCCGCGCGGTCGCGCGCCGGGTCCAGCGGGCGTGCGCCGAGCGCCGGTCCCGGATCGCGCAGGACGTCCGCCCACAGCGGCAGTTCCGCGGCCCGCGCGCCGGAGCGCGCCTGCTCGACCAGCAGGCCGGCCCACCGCCGGAAGGACGTGCCGACCGGGGCGAGCGCGGGGGTGCGGCCGGTGGTCACGGCCTGCCATGCCTCCGCCAGGTCGGGCAGCAGCACCCGCCACGACACGCCGTCGACCACGAGGTGGTGCAGCGTGACCAGGAGTCGTCCCGGGGTGCCCGGTCCGGCGTCGAACCACACCACGTCGAGCACGACCCCGTCGGCCGGTGACAGGCGGCCCAGCGCGGCGTCGGCCTCGGTGTTGAGCACGTCGACCACGTCGTCGGAGTCGCGGAGGTCCACGCGGCGGACCCGTGGCCGCACGTCGACCGACCCCGCCGGCCGCACGGTCAGCGACCACCCGGCCGCCGGGTCGGGGCGGGCGACGAGCCGGAGCGCGTCGTGGTGGTCCACGACCGCCTGGCACGCCGCCGTGACGCCGTCCACGTCGAGGCCGGGCGGCACCCGGAGCAGCACCCACTGCGCGAACCGGTCCGCCGAACCGCCCCGGTCCGCCAACCACCGCATGATCGGGGTGGCGAACACCTCGCCCACGCCGTCGTCGGCCGTCTCCGCCGGCACGCCGTCCAGGGCGGTGGCGACGGCGGCCAGCCGTTCCACGGTCTTGTGCTCGAACACGTCACGCGGCGTGAAGACCAACCCGGCTCGGCGGGCCCGGCCGACGAGCTGGATCGACACGATGCTGTCCCCGCCCAGGGCGAAGAAGCTGTCCTCCACCCCGACGCGGGCCAGGCCGAGCGACTCGGCGAACAGGCGGCAGAGCAGCTCCTCGCGCGGGGTGCGCGGTCCGCGGTCCGACACCGCGCCGGCGAAGTCCGGGGCGGGCAGCGCGCGTCGGTCGAGCTTGCCGCTCGGCGTCAGCGGCAGTTCGTCCACCACCACGACGGCCGCCGGGACCATGTGCTCCGGCAGCGACTCGGCCACGAACGCGCGCAGGGACTCCACCAGCTCGCGCAGCTCGTCCGGCAGCACCGGTTCGTTGGCGTAGGCGGACAGGTCGGTGGTGGCGTCGGTCGGCTGCCGGTAGGTGTCCGTGAGGGCCGTGCCGCGGGCGTGGGCGACGAGCACGGCGTCGAAGCCGTCCTCGGCGTCGGGCGACCAGGTGGTGGCGACGGTGTAGCCGAGCCGTGCGCCGAGGTCGTGGAAGTCCTCCGGCTCCCGGCCGCCGGGCGCGTCGGCGAGGCGGGCGTTCGGCACGTCGGTCACCCGCACGCGGTCCGGTCGCTTGACGGCCAGGTGGTTGGCCAGGCCGTCCAGGTCGGTGACGTGGGTGCCCCAGCGCAGCCGGAGCGCGTCCGCGACGGAGAGGGCCGGGCCCTTGCGCAGGACTGCGTCGTACCGGTAGCGGGTCAGCTCGTTGTGCCGGGTGCCCCGCTTGAGCCGCAGGTCGAGGCCGGTGACGCCGTCGGTCGTGGCGGCCAGGACGGCGAAGAACCCGGGGTCGAGCAGGAGTTCCCGTTCCCGGACGGCACCCCGGTGGCCGAGCGCGTTCCGGAGGTGCGGGAGCAGGCGCAAGTTCCGCACGTCGCCGACGAACACCGCGCCGCCCGGCACGACCAGGTCGAGGGCCCGGCGCAGGACGTCCGCGAGGTAGTCGACGTTCGGGAAGTACTGCGCCACCGAGTTCAGCACGACCGTGTCGAAGTAGCCGGTCGGGAGGCCGTCGACCACGTGCGCGGGTTGCGCCCGCAACTGCACCCGGTCGGCCAACCGCGCGTCGGCGTCGACGTGGGCGCGCAGCGCGTCCACCGCCTCGCGGGACAGGTCGGTGCCCCAGTACGCCTCGCACGACGGGGCGAGCCGGGCCAGCAGCAGACCGCTGCCGACGCCGATCTCCAGCACGCGGCGGGGTTCCAGCTCCCGGACGCGCGCCACGACGTGGTCCCGCCACTCCCGCATGTGGTCGAGCGGGAGGGGTTCGCCGTCGTAGCTGCTGGTCCAACCGGAGAAGTCCTCGCCGAGCGGTGTGCGGGCGACGGCGTCGTAGACCGAGCGGTAGACCGACTCCCAGTTGCCGAGGGACCGTTGTTCGCGGGCGGCGTCGCGGTCGCCGGGCGCGCGGGTGGTCGGCGCGACGTAGGCGACGAGCCGCCGGTCGGCGGTCCCGTCCCGGCGGGCGACGACGGCGGCCTGCCGGACGGCGGGGTGGCGGGCCAGCACCGACTCGATCTCGCCGGGCTCGATCCGGAATCCCCGGATCTTCACCTGGTCGTCGGATCGGCCGACGTACTCCAGTTGACCGTTGTTCCAGCGCACCAGGTCGCCGGTGCGGTACATGCGCGTGCCCGCCGGGCCGAACGGGTCCGCCACGAACCGCCCGGCGGTCAACCCGGGACGCTTCAAATACCCCTGCGCGAGCTGAACACCCGCGATGTACAACTCCCCCACCACACCCGGCAACACCGGAGCCAACCCGCCATCCAACACATAGACCCGCGTGTTCCACACCGGCGAACCGATCGACACCACCGACACACCCCGCTCGACCCGAGCGGCGGTCACATCCACAGCCGTCTCGGTCGGCCCGTACAGGTTGTGCAACGACACGTCCAACACCGAATGGAACTCGTTGGCCAACTCCGGCGACAACGCCTCACCACTGCACACCACCAGGCGCACGCCGTCGCACTGGCGCACCCCCGGATCACGCAGGAACGCGCCCAGCATCGACGGCACGAAGTGCAGCACCGACACCCGCTCCCGCCGGATCACCTCCACCAAATACGCCGGATCCCGGTGCCCCTCCGGCCGGGCCATCACCAAGACCGCACCGGTGATCAACGGCCAGAACAACTCCCACACCGACACGTCGAACCCGAACGGCGTCTTCTGCAACACCCGATCCGACGACGACAACCCGAACTCACCCTGCATCCACAACAACCGGTTCACCACAGCCCCATGCCCCACCACCACACCCTTCGGCACACCCGTCGAACCCGACGTGTAGATCACGTACGCGGGGCTGTCCCCCACCAACGGACCGCCTCTGTCCACATCGGTCAGATCCGCGCCGGACAGGTCCCCGCCGAACTCCACGCCGTCCAACACCACCACCGGCTCCGCGTCGGCCATCATGAACCCGACCCGGTCCGGCGGATGGTCCACGTCGATCGGCAGGTACGCGCCACCCGCCTTCAACACGCCCAACACGGCGACCACCAACTCGACCGAGCGCGGCAACCGCACCCCCACCACAGAACCCGCACCAACCCCCAAACCCACCAAATAACGCGCCAACCGATTCGCCCGCACGTTCAACTCCGCGAACGACACCGACACACCCTCGAACACCACCGCAACACCCGAACCCGCAACCCGAACACGCTCCTCGAACAAACCCACCAACGACACAACAGGCACATCACGAGCCGTGTCATTCCACGACACCAACACCCGATCCCACTCACCCGCACCGAACACATCCACCCGACCCACGGGCACGTCCGGGTCGTCGACCACCGTCCGGAGCACGCGTTCGTACCGGGCCAGCAAAGCCCGGACGTCCGCCTCGCCGAACAGGTCGGGCCGGTAGCCCAGCCGCAGGCGCAGGCCGTCGCCGGGCAGCACGAGCAGGCTGATCGGGAAGTGCGCCGAGTCCTCGCCGCGCACGTCGGTGATCCGCAGGTCGGGGCCGAGGTCCCAGCCGTCGCCCGGCCCGACCGGGTAGTTCTCGAACACGAAGTCGGTGTCGAACAGCTCTCCGACCCCGGCCTGCTGGAGGATCTCGGTCAGGCCGAGGTGCTGGTGGGCCACGAGGTCCGCGTGCCGCTCCTGCGAGGCCGCGACCAGCTCGCCGAACGTCCGCGCCGGGTCCAGCCGCAGCCGGACGGGCACGGTGTTGATGAACATGCCGACCATGGACTCGACGCCGGGCAGCTCGGCGGGCCGGCCCGACACGGTGACGCCCAGCACGACGTCGTCACGTCCGGTGAGCTTGCCGAGCAGCACGCCCCAGGCGGCCTGGAGCAGGACGTTCAGCGTGACCCCGCGGGCCCGGGCCAGGGCGGTCAACCGGGTCGTGAGCGCCGCCGGCAGCGGCACGACCACCTCGTGCGGCACGATCGGCGGCCGGGCCGCGTCCGGCGGCGCGACCAGCGTCGGCCCGTCCACACCGGCCAACAGCTCGGCCCAATGCCGACGCGCCTGCTCGCGATCCCGCCCCGCCAACCACGCCAGGTAGTCCCGGTACGGGGTCACGCGCGGCAGCCCGCGGTCGTCGCCCCGGGTCAGGTAGAGGGCGAACAGCTCCCGCGCCACGACCGCGTTGGACCAGCCGTCGAGGACGATGTGGTGGTTGGTCACCAGGAACCGGAACCGGTCGTCGCCGAGGCGGATCAGGGTGAACCGGATCAGCGGCGGGTCCTCCATGTCGAACCGCCGGGCCCGGTCGTCCGCCGTCAGCCGGGCCAGCTCGGCGGCGCGGGCCGCTTCGTCCAGCTCCGACAGGTCGTGGTCCCACCACGGGGGCTCGACCTCGCGCAACACCACCTGGACGGGTGTCCCGACGCCCTCGTGGGCGAAGCCCGCGCGCAGGTTCGCGTGCCGGCGCAGCAGTGCGGCGGCGGCGGCGCGCAGCGCCGGGACGTCCACGGTGCCGTGCAGCTCGACGGACAGCTGCACCACGTACACGTCGGGCCCCTGCTCGTCGTACAGGGCGTGGAACAGCAGCCCTTCCTGCAACGGGGACAGGGGCAGGACTTCCTCGATGCGCGGGTTCACCGGTCAGCGCCTTCCCCATCGTTGTTCGAGCAGGTCGATGCCGTCCGGGCCGAGGTCGACCAGCGGCGGCGCGGACGGTGCGCGGCGGCCGTCGCGGGCGTGGCGGACCAGGCCGGTGAGCGCGCGGGACCAGTCCCGCGCCAGCCGGCGGACCTCGTCCTCGGTGAACAGCTCCTCGGGCCACGACCAGGACGCGGTCAGCACCCCGTCGTGCACGGCGGCGTTGACCGTCATCGCGTGGGTGGCCGGGAGGTCCGGCGGGGCGGGGGTCGCGGTGGCCATCTCGGGCGCGGGCGCCCAGTCGCCGGTGTCCAACGCGCCGGCGCGGCCGAGGTAGTTGAACGCGAGCTGGGGTTCGGCGAACGCGGCCAGCACCTCGGCGGTGTCGGGGTTGAGGTGGCGGAGCAGGCCGAACCCGACGCCCCGGTCGGGGAGGGCGCGGCGCTGCCCCTCGACCCGCCGGACCGCCTCCCCGGCGTCGGGCCCGCCCGCGCACACGTCGTCGAACCGGACGGGGCCGGGGTCGAGCCGGACCGGGTGGAGGCTGGTGAACCAGCCCACCGTGCGCGACACGTCCAGCCCGACGTCCTCCCGGCCGTGGCCCTCCACGTCGACCAGCACCGAGGTGACGGGGTCGGCGCTGGTGCGGCGACGCCGTTCGGCGACCGCGACCGCCAGGGCGGTGAGCAGCAGGTCGTCCACGCCGGCGTGCAACGCGGCCGGCGCCGCGCCGAGCAGTGGCGCGGTGACGTCGGCCGGCAGGTCCACCACCACCGAGCGCAGCCGGTCGGCGCGGTCCCGGGTCGGGTTCAGCGGCCTGGCCCCGAGCAGCGGGCCGGGGTCGCGCAGCACACCCGCCCACACCGGCAGCTCGGCGACCCGGGCGTCCGACCGGGCCTGCTCGGCGAGCACCTCCGCCCATCGCCGCAGCGACGCGCGGACCGGCGCGAGCACGGGCGTCACCCCGGCCGTCACGGCCTGCCAGGCGGCGGCGAGGTCGGGCAGCAGGATGCGCCACGACACGCCGTCCACCACCAGGTGGTGCAGCACCAGCAGCAGCCGACCGCGGCGGCCCGGACCGGCGTCGAACCAGACCACCTCGACCATCCGGCCCTCGGCCGGGGACAGCCGGTCCTGGGCC
Organism: Actinosynnema sp. NPDC059335; assembly: GCF_042752395.1. Classification (NCBI taxonomy): domain Bacteria; kingdom Bacillati; phylum Actinomycetota; class Actinomycetes; order Pseudonocardiales; family Pseudonocardiaceae; genus Actinosynnema; species Actinosynnema sp. NPDC059335. The sequence continues at coordinate 8,758 of NZ_JBHYXZ010000242.1, forward strand.
GCGTGCAGCTCGCGTTCCACGTCCGCCCCGGGGCCCACCCGACGCACCCGGTCCCGGACGTCCGCACCGGCCGGCGGCACGTGCGCCCCATCCGGACCCACCACCAGCCGCAACGCGTCGTGGTGGTCGACCACCGCCCGCACCGCGGCCGTCACCCGGTCCAGCCCGAGGTCGGCGGGCACCTCCAGCGCGACCCACTGGCAGAACCGGTCCGCCGAGCCGCCCTGGCCGGCCAGCCACCGCATGATCGGGGTGGCGATCAGCCCGCCCACGCCGACGTCCGGCGCGGAATCGGTGTCGCCGTCCAGGTCCGCCGCGACGGCGGCGATCCCCTCGACGGTCTTGTGCTCGAACACGTCCCGGGGCGTGATGCCCAGACCCGCCTCGCGCACCCGGCTGACGAGCTGGATCGACACGATGCTGTCGCCGCCGAGCGCGAAGAAGTCGTCCTCGACGCCGACGCGGTCGA
>NZ_JBHYXZ010000243.1:0-8773 GCF_042752395.1 Actinosynnema sp. NPDC059335
CGACTCACGCGAGAGTCCTACGTTCGCGCCCCGTGTGTCGAACGCTCAGGACCCGTGTGTCGAACGTTCGGGTACCCCGAGTTCTGCGTTCGGGTCAGGCGATGTCGGCGCGGGTGGTCGGTTTGCGCGGGTCGGCGGCGCGGTCGAGGAGGGCGGCGACGGGGAGGGTGGCCGCGCCCACGGCGACGGCGTCCGGGCCCAGGCGGCCCAGCTCGATCGAGATCTGCTCGTACGGGTGCCGCAGCGCGTGCGCCCGGGTGGCGGCCACGATCCGGTCGAGCTGGTGCGCGCCGAGCGCCAGCCCGGCCCACCCGCCCAGCACGATCCGCTCCGGGTTGAACAGGTTGACGAGGTTCGCGATGCCCGCGCCCAGGTAACCGGCGGTCTCCTCCAGCACGCGCGCCGCGGTCTTCGACCGGGACGCGGTGTCGATCAACGCCGCCACGGTGGCCTGCTCGTCCCCGGCCGGCAGCTCGCGCCCGCGCGCCTTGCGGTACCGGTCGAGGATGCCCTCGGCCCCCACGTACGCCTCCAGGCACCCGAGCGCGCCGCACCGGCACGGCCGACCGCCGTACACGATCGTCGTGTGCCCCCACTCGCCCGCCGAGCTGGTCGCGCCCCGGTACACGCCGCCGTCCGTCACGACCGCCGCGCCGACGCCCGACCCGATGAGGGCTATCACCACGTGCCGCGCGCCGCGCCCCGCGCCGAACCACATCTCGGCCTGGCCCTGCGTCTTGGCCCCGTTCTCCACGTACAGCGGCCACGCGGACTCCGACGCCGCCGCCACCAGCTCCTCCAGCCGCACGCCGTCCCAGCCGATGGTGGGCGCGTGCACGACCGCCGTCGCGCCCTGCTCCACGGTCCCGGGCACGCCGATCCCGACGCCGAGCACGGTCGAGGCCGGGACGCCCGCCGCCGCCACCACGTCCCGGACCGACGAGGCGATCAGCGACGCGACCGCGGCGGGGGAGGACGGCGACATGGCGTGGTCGAGCGCGGCGAGCTGGGCCAGCGACAGGTCGAACAGCTCAACCTTGATCCCCGTCTCGCCGACGTCCACGCCCACCACGTGCCCGAACGCCGGGTTGACGCGCAGCAGCACGCGCGGCCGCCCGCCGTCCGAGTCGACCGACCCGGCCTCCACCACGAGCCCGTCGTCGACCAGCTCCCCGGTCACGTTCGACACCGTCGCGGCCGACAGCCCGGACAGCCGGGACAGCTCGTACCTGCTCAAAGGCCCGTCGAAGAACAGCGTCGACAGCAGCGTCGAGCGGTTCTGCCGACGCAGGTCGCGGACGGTGGTGCGCTTCGGGGCCACGGCACGGACCTTAGTTTGCGACTTAAAATTAGACTAAGTTTGTAACGTGTTCGTTATTGACGTGACTTGGCTCACCGGGGTTGAGTCTGCAACGACACGAGGACGCCCCGGGCGTCCCAGCCGCGATGGCACCCGCGGCCCGCACTATCGAGAGCGCTCGCCCTTCCCCCGCCCGACAAGGAGAACCCATGCGACTCAGGCGAACGTCCGCACTCGCCGTCGCGGCAGCACTGCTGTTCTCGGCCGCCTGTTCCACCTCGAACCCCGGTGCGAACAGCACGAACGAAGGCGTGCTCAACGTGGGCATGCCGAACGGCCCGCAGACCGAGAACAACAACCCGTTCCTCAACACGTCCGCGGCCAGCTCGCTCGGCTACCGCCGACTGATCTTCGAGCCGCTGGCGATGGTGAACGAGACCGACCCCACGGCGAAGCCCAAGCCGTGGCTCGCGACCGAGTGGGAGTGGTCGGACAACTACAGCAAGCTGAGCCTGACCATCCGCGACGGCGCGACGTGGTCGGACGGCAAGCCGCTGACCGCCGAGGACGTGGCGTTCACCTTCGAGCTGCTGAAGAAGAACCCCGGCCTGAACGTCGAGTCCGTGCCGTACGACGTGATCTCCTCCTCCGGCAACAAGGTCGACGTCGGCTTCCCGAGGTCGCAGTTCGTCAACCAGAAGAAGATCCTCGAACAGCTCATCGTGCCCAAGCACATCTGGTCGACCGTCGCGGACCCGAACACCGACCCGGTCAAGACCCCGGTCGGCAGCGGCCCGTACACGCTGAAGACCTTCACCTCGCAGACCGTCACGCTGACCGTGCGCGACTCGTACTGGCAGGAGCTGCCGAAGGTCAAGGAGGTCCGCTACACCTCCTACAGCGACAACAACGCGCAGACCACCGCCCTGGCGACCGGCGCGTCCGAGTGGAGCTTCGTGTTCATCCCGAACTACGAGGCCGTCTACACCTCCAAGGACCCCGAGCACTACAAGCTCTACTTCCCGCCGGTGCTCGGCATCCACGGCCTGTGGTTCAACACCAAGGTCAAGCCGTGGGACAACCCGGCCCTGCGCCGCGCGGTCAACATGGTGATCAACCGCGACGACATCTTCACCCAGGGCGAGGCCGGGTACTTCTACCCGAAGGTCGACAACATCACCGGCATCCCGACGCCCGCCGGCGACCCCTACATCGCGCCGCAGTTCAAGGACAAGATCGTCACGGTCGACGTCGAGGCCGCGAAGAAGGAGCTGACCGACAACGGCTTCACCTTCGACGGCGACAAGCTGAAGGACCCGTCGGGCCAGCCCGTCACGCTGAAGATGACCGTGCCCTCGGGCTGGTCGGACTACGTGACGAACCTGGAGATCATCAAGGACAACGTGTCCAAGATCGGCATCGAGGCCACGGTCGACCTGCCCAACGCCGACACCTGGACCAAGGCGCTGGACACCGGTGACTTCCAGGCCGCGCTGCACTGGACCAACAACGGCCCGACGCCGTACGACATCTACCAGAACATCATGGACGGCGCGCTGTTCAAGCCGATCGGCGAGGGCGGCATCAACGGCAACTACGGCCGCTACGAGAACCCCGAGGCGACCGCGCTGCTCAACGAGTACGCCAACGCCGCCGACGACGCCGCCCGGACCGCGGCCCTGCACAAGCTCCAGGAGATCCACGTGCGGGACATGCCGGTCGCCATCACCTCCGCGGCCAACGCGGGCGGCCAGTACAGCACCAAGAACTGGGTCGGCTGGCCGGACCAGTCCAACCCGTACGCGCCGCTCCAGCCCACCCTGGAGAACGCGCTCGACGTCGTGATGCAGCTGAAGCCGGCCGCATGACGACGAGCACCGCGGCGTCGGCCTCCGGGACCACGGAAGTGGTCCTGGAGGCCGATGGCCTGACCAAGCACTTCCCGGTCCGCAAGCGCGGGCGCGAGCTGCTGTCCCGGACGACCCGCGCGGTGCGGGCCGTCGAGGACGTCACGCTCCGGCTGCACCGCGGCCGGGTCACCGCGCTGGTCGGCGAGTCCGGCTCGGGCAAGTCGACGGTGGCCCGGTTGCTGGCGCAGCTCCACCCCCAGACCTCGGGCGCGATCCGGCTGCACGGCGAGCCGGTGCGGACCAAGGGCGGCAAGCGCTTCCGGGCGTACAGCAAGCGGGTCCAGATGATCTTCCAGGACCCCTTCGCCTCGCTGAACCCCGTGCACACGGTGCGCTACCACCTGACCCGCGCGTTGAAGATCCACGGCAACGCGGGCAGCACGCCGGGGGAGCTGGAGGAGGCGCTGGCCGCCCTGCTCACCCGGGTGCAGCTCACCCCGCCCGAGCGGTACGTGGACAAGTTCCCGCACGAGCTGTCCGGCGGCCAGCGCCAGCGCGTGGCCATCGCCCGCGCCCTCGGCGCCGACCCCGAGGTGCTGCTGGCCGACGAGCCGGTGTCCATGCTGGACGTGTCCATCCGGCTCGGCGTGCTGAACCTGCTGCGCGACCTGAAGGAGCGCCTGCACCTCGCGATCCTCTACATCACCCACGACATCGCGTCGGCCCGCTACTTCGCCGACGAGACGTTCGTCATGTACGCGGGGCGCGTGGTCGAGGGCGGGGACAGCGAGACCGTGACCCAGCGGCCCGCGCACCCGTACACGCAGCTGCTGATCGACTCCGCGCCGGACCCCGACCGGCCCGCCGCGCAGGAGAAGGACGGCGGCACGGGCGAGCCGCCGTCGCTGATCGCCCCGCCGGCCGGCTGCCGGTTCAACCCGCGCTGCCCGCACGCGATGAAGGTGTGCGCCGAGCAGGTGCCGCCGCGGTTCGCCATCGGCGACGGCGACGGCCACTTCGCCGCGTGCTGGCTCTACGGCGCCGACCTGACCGACGAGGACAAGGCCGAGCTGCGCGCCACCCGGGAGGCGCCGTGAGCTACCTCCTCAAGCGGATCGCGTTCTACCTGTTCACCGCGTGGGCCGCGATCACGATCAACTTCTTCATCCCGCGCGCGATCCCCGGCGACCCGGTGCAGGCGTTGATCACCCGGTCGCGCGGCCAGATGACCAGCGACGCGGTGCAGTCGCTGTACGTGCTGTTCGGCCTGGACAAGGACGCGGGCCTGGTCGAGCAGTACTTCACCTACCTGGGGCAGTTGCTGCGCGGCGACCTGGGCCTGTCGTTCACCTACTTCCCGTCGCCGGTGTCGCAGGTCATCGGCGACGGCCTGCCGTGGACGCTGGGCCTGGTCGGCATCACCACCGTGCTCGGCTTCCTCATCGGCACCGCGCTGGGCACGGGCATCGGCTGGCGGCGCGGCTCGTGGGCCGACGCGCTGATCCCGGTGACCACGTTCGTGTCGTCGATCCCGTACTTCTGGCTCGGGCTCATCGCCATCGCGCTGCTGACCGGCCCGGACAGCTTCTTCCCGGCCTCCGGCGCCTACGACGGCGGCCTGGTGCCCAACCCCGACCTGGAGTTCATCGGCAGCGTGCTGCGGCACAGCATCCTGCCCGCGTTCACCATCCTGGTCTCGTCCATGGCGGGCTGGGTCCTGTCCATGCGCAACATGATGGTCACGGTGGCCTCCGAGGACTACGTGACCGTCGCGCACGCCAAGGGCCTGTCCGACCGGCGCGTGATGGTGTCCTACGCCGCCCGCAACGCGCTGCTGCCCAACGTCTCCGGGTTCGCGCTGTCGCTCGGCTTCATCGTCGGCGGCACGCTGCTGGTGGAGATCGTGTTCTCCTACCCCGGCCTGGGCCTGCAGCTGTTCCAGGCGGTCGGCGCCAAGGACTACCCGCTCATGCAGGGCATCTTCCTCATCATCACGCTGTCCGTGCTGCTGGCGAACTTCCTCGCCGACGTGGCCTACCTCGCGCTCGACCCGCGCACCCGACGGGAGGGCTGAGCAGTGACCGTCGTACCAACCACCGCGGCGGCGTCGCCCGTCGAGGCGCCCGCCAAGCGTCGCAGGCTGCGATTCGTGGCCAACCCCAAGGCCACCACCGGCCTGGTGATCCTGGGCTTCTTCGCGCTGGTCGCGATCGTCGGGCCGTGGATCGCGCCCTACGACCCGTCCGGGCGCAGCAACGACCTGCTCCAGCCGCCGTCGGCGGCGCACTGGTTCGGCACCACGCACCTCGGCCAGGACATCTTCAGCCAGGTCGTGGTGGGCACGCGCAGCGTCATCGTGGTCGGGTTCGTCGCGGGCCTCGTGGCGACCGTGCTGTCGGTCCTCGTCGGCGTCACCTCCGGCTACCTGGCCGGCGCGGGCAGCGAGCTGCTGTCCGCGCTGTCCAACGTGTTCCTGGTGCTCCCCGCACTACCGCTGATGATCATCATCACCTCGACGCTGCCGGAGACCGGCACCTTCACGATCGCGCTGGTCATCGGCTTCACGTCGTGGGCCTGGGGCGCACGCGTGCTCCGGGCGCAAACGCTCTCGCTGCGCGGCCGCGACTACGTGGAGGCCGCGCGGGCGACCGGCGAGAAGACGTGGCGGATCATCCTGTTCGAGATCCTGCCCAACCTCACCGCGGTCATCGCCTCCGGCTTCGTCGGCACGGTCATCTTCGCGGTGACCCTGGAGATCACGCTGGCGTTCATCGGCGTCGGCGCGGGCGGCGACTGGAACTGGGGCACCGTCCTGTACTGGGCGCAGAGCCAGCAGGCCCTCGCGCAGGGCGCGTGGTGGTGGTTCGTGCCCGCGGGCCTGGCCATCGCGCTGCTGGGCACCGCGCTGTCGCTGGTGAACTTCGGCATCGACGAGTTCGTCAGCCCGCGGCTGCGCGGCGGCGGCAAGACCAACGTCAAGACCGCCGACGGGCAGACGGTGCGGATGCGGGTCGGCTTCACGCCGGTGCTCGGCGCCCGGCCGGAGCGAAGGGAGACGTCGTGACCGACGCGGTGCTGGAGATCCGCGGCCTCAACGTGGACTACGGCCTGGGCGACGACGCCGTGCACGCGATCCGCGACGTCGACCTCACCCTGCACCGGGGCGAGGTGCTCGGCCTCGCGGGCGAGAGCGGCAGCGGCAAGTCCACCCTGGCCTACGGCCTGACCAGGCTCCTCCCGCCGCCGGGCGTGATCACCGGCGGCGAGGTGCTGTACCACCCCGACGGCGGCGACCCGGTGGACGTGCTGCGGATGGACCACCGGGCGCTGCGCGCGTTCCGGTGGGCGGAGACCGCGATCGTGTTCCAGGGCGCGATGAACTCGCTGAACCCGGTGCACCGGATCTCCACCCAGCTCACCGACGTGATCAAGGCGCACGACCCGGACGGCACCGGCGCCTCCCGCCTGGAGCGCGCCCGCGAGCTGCTGCGGCTGGTCGGCATCTCCGCCGACCGGCTCGACAGCTACCCGCACCAGCTCTCCGGCGGCATGCGGCAGCGCGTGATGATCGGCATGGCGCTGGCGCTGGAGCCGAAGGTCGTCATCATGGACGAGCCGACCACCGCGCTGGACGTGGTGGTGCAGCGGCAGATCCTGCGCCAGCTCGTCGAGCTGCGCGAACGGCTCGGGTTCTCGGTCGTGTTCATCACCCACGACCTGTCGCTGCTGGTCGAGTTCTCCGACCGGATCGCGATCATGTACGGCGGGCGGATCGTGGAGGAGGCCGCCTCGGCCGACCTCTACCGCGACCCGCTGCACCCCTACAGCCACGGCCTGCTCAACTCGTTCCCGGCGCTGCGCGGGCCGAAGCGCGAGCTGACCGGCATCCCCGGCTCGCCGCCCGACCTGCGGTCGATGCCCTCGGGCTGTTCCTTCCACCCACGTTGTCCGCACGCGATGGAGCGCTGCGGTGTGGAGGTCCCGGTGCTCGGCGTGCCCGCCCCGAAGGCGGGTCCCGGCGACCGCACCGTGGCCTGCTGGCTGCACCCCGTGCCCGACAACGGGCTCTGACCCCGTTCACGACAACGGGATCCGACCTCCAGAGGAGATCAATGGACACCACGGCGCCGACCGTCGGGCTCGACCCCGCGATCGACACCCTGCCCGCCTCGTTCCGCTGGGGCGTGGCGACCTCCGCGTACCAGATCGAGGGGGCGCACGACGAGGACGGTCGCGGACCGTCCATCTGGGACACCTACTGCCGGACGCCCGGCATGGTGCACAACGGCGACAACGGCGACGTCGCGTGCGACCACTACCACCGGATGCCCGAGGACGTCGCGCTGATCGGCTCGCTCGGCGTGGACACCTACCGGTTCTCCGTGGCCTGGCCGCGCGTGCAGCCCGGCGGCAAGGGCCCGGTCAACGCGCCCGGCATGGCGTTCTACGACCGCCTGGTGGACGAGCTGCTGGGCCGCGGCATCACCCCGTGGGTCACGCTCTACCACTGGGACCTGCCGCAGGAGCTGGAGGACGCGGGCGGCTGGCCGGTCCGCGACACCGCGCACCGGTTCGCCGACTACTCGATGCTGGTGTTCGACGCCCTGTCCGACCGGGTGCGGCACTGGACCACGCTCAACGAGCCGTGGTGCTCGGCGATGCTCGGCTACTACGAGGGCCGCCAGGCCCCCGGCAGGCAGGACTTCGAGGCGGCCATCCACGCCGTGCACCACCTGCTGCTCGGCCACGGCCTCGCCACCCGGCGGATGCGCGAGGCGGCCACCGAGCCGATGGAGTTCGGCATCACGCTCAACATGAGCCACGCGAGCCCGGCCACCGACAGCGACGCCGACCGCGACGCGGCCCGCCGCGCCGACGGCCTGTCCCGCCGCATCTACCTGGACCCGCTCGTGCGCGGCCACTACCCGGCCGACGTGGTGGACGACCTGGCCGCCCGCGGGGTGGAGATCCCCCAGGAGCCCGGCGACCTGGAGATCATCAACCAGCCCATCGACGTGCTGGGCGTGAACTACTACTCCAGCTCGAAGTTCTCCGGCGTGGACGAGGACGGCAACACCGCGGACGCCGACGGCGTGCCGGTGTGCCGGGAGGTGCGCTACGGCCGCCCGGTCACCGCGATGGACTGGGAGATCGTGCCCGAGGGCTTCACCAACCTGCTCGTCCAGATCGGCGAGGAGTACCCGGGCGTGCCCATGGTCATCACCGAGAACGGCGCGGCGTTCGACGACCACGCCGACGAGACCGGGTTCGTCCGGGACGACGACCGCACCGCGTACCTCGACGCGCACATCGCGGCGGTCGCCAAGGCCCGCACGGCCGGCGCGGACGTCCGCGGCTACTTCGCGTGGTCGCTGATGGACAACTTCGAGTGGTCCTACGGCTACGACAAGCGGTTCGGCCTGGTGCACGTGGACTACGACACGCAGGTCCGCACCCCGAAGAGCAGCGCGCTGTGGTACCGGGACACGATCCGGCGCGTCCGGGGCAGCTGACCGCGTCGGGTGGGGGGGGCGGCGGGGGTGTCCGGGGGCGCCCCCCCCCCCGGCGCGCGCCCCCCCCCCCCCCCGGACCATGAGAAAAAAATCACAAGACCACCGCAGAG
>NZ_JBHYXZ010000244.1:0-8611 GCF_042752395.1 Actinosynnema sp. NPDC059335
GGCCAACACCCGCAACGCCCGCCCCGGCCCGCTCGGGAGGACGTCCGGGTCGGGCGCGGCCCGCGGGGCGGTGGTGCGGCGGGTCGCGGCCATCACCGGCTACCCGTGGTCGTGGTGGGCGCGGTGGGCGCGGGTCGGGTGGTGGTAGTTGTGGTGGTGGTCGTCGTCGACGTGGTGACGGGCCGGACGGCGCTGATCGGTTCCGGGCAGTCGGGACCGTGGTAGATGACGACCGTGCCGCCGCGGGGCACGGGGTTCGGCGCGACCTTGGAGATGCACCCCTGGTCACCCTGCAACTGCGGGACCACCCGCACCCCGCACGCATCCCGGCCGCACTGGGACACGAGTTGCTCCTCGATGTACGCCTCCATGTCCGCGGGCGCTTGGCCGATGCGGCTGGCGTCATACTTGATGGGGCTGCCGGGCACCCCAGGCGGATCGGTCCTCCCCGGTCCGCGGGGCGTCGTGGCCGGCCGCTCCGCCGAGGTGGACGTCCCGGGTCGTGACCCCGAGGCCGTGCCGGGTTCCTCCGTCGAGGCCGTGGTGCCCTGCTCGGCCTTGGGCGTTCCCGGCATCCCGCCGCAACCGACGACGACCGCGCAGAGCAAGACCGCAAACCCGCTCAACCACCTCATCGGGCCTCACCACCCCTGCAGCTCCCCGGGGACTCACCCACTAGGAGTTGCGGAGGGTCGCCCGGATACACCGGGCAGCGCTATGCACCTTCCCCCGGAAGAGTGAACGTCCGGCCGCGGTCGACGTAGGCGATCGCGGTCGGCGGACCCCGGCGCTCCACCTCGGCGGTGAAGGCCGAGAGCGGCGACTTCATCACGCTGTAGTCGTCGTAGTGCACGGGCACCGCCTGCCGCGGCCGCAGCAGTTCCAGCAGGTCCACACCCTGCGCGCCGTCCATGGTGAGCAGCACGCCGAGCACCTTCGTGCCACCCAGGTGCAGCACCGCGACGTCGATCGACGGGTAGCGCTCGCGGATCTCGCGCAGGTCGTCGTGCACCAGCGTGTCGCCGCTGAGGTACAGGCGCAGCGGCGCGGCCCCGGGCGTCGCCCGGTACTCCACCATGCTGCCCATGACCGGCGGCAGCAACCGCGCCAACCGACCCCGCGCGTGCCGGCCGGGCAACGCCGTCACGGTCACGCCCGCCCCGCCCTTGGTCAGGCTCAGGTCCTCCCACGTGGACAGGGCCACGGGCTCCCGGAACCCCCGCCGCCCCAGCCTGCGCGCCGCGTGCGGCGTGGTCAGGATCGGCAGGTCCCGGTCCAATCCGCGCGACGCGACCCGGTCGAAGTGGTCGCCGTGGAAGTGCGACAGCACCACCGCGTCCAACGGGGGCAACGCGCCGATCCCGACCGCCGGATCCTTCAGCCGCCGCGCCACGACACCCTGCCCGATGTGCGTCCACTGCCCCCGGTGCAGGAAGTTGGGGTCGGTCAGCAGCGTGAACGGCCCCAACCGCAGCACGGTCGTGGCGTTGCCGACGAAGAACAGCGAGTTGTCCCCGGTCATGGCGACGGGATAACCCACCCGCCGCCCTTCAACCCGCGGACCGGCCGCCGCCCCCGACAGCTCAGACGTTGCGCCGGTACTGCCCGCCCACCTCGAAGAACGCGTCGGTGATCTGCCCCAGCGTGCACACCCGCGCCGCGTCCATCAGCACCGCGAACACGTTCTCCCCCGACGCTGCGGCCTCCTTCAGCCGCCGCAGCGCGGGCTCCGCCTCGGCCGCGTGCGCGGCGGCGAACGCGCGCGTCCGCTCCACCTGCGAGCGCTTCTCCTCCTCCGTCGCCCGCGCCAGCTCGATCGACACCGGCTCCCGCTCGCCGCCCTCCGGCAGGAACGTGTTCACCCCGATCAGCGGCAGCGAGCCGTCGTGCTTGCGCTGCTCGTACAGCATCGACTCGTCCTGGATCCGGCCGCGCTGGTAGCCCGTCTCCATCGCGCCCAGCACACCGCCGCGCTCGGACAGGCGGTCGAACTCGGCCAACACCGCCTCCTCGACCAGGTCGGTCAGCTCCTCGATCACGAACGAGCCCTGCAACGGGTTCTCGTTCGCCGACAGGCCCCACTCCTTGTTGATGATGAGCTGGATCGCCATCGCCCGCCGCACGGACGACTCGGTCGGCGTGGTGATCGCCTCGTCGTAGGCGTTGGTGTGCAACGAGTTCGTGTTGTCGTACAGCGCGCACAACGCCTGCAACGTGGTGCGGATGTCGTTGAAGTCCATCTCCTGCGCGTGCAGCGACCGCCCGGACGTCTGCACGTGGTACTTGAACTTCTGCGACCGCTCGTTCGCGCCGTACCGCTCGCGCATCGCGATGGCCCAGATCCGCCGCGCCACCCGACCGATCACGCTGTACTCGGCGTCCATGCCGTTGGAGAAGAAGAACGACAGGTTCGGCGCGAAGTCGTCCACCGCCATCCCGCGCGCCAGGTACGACTCGACGTAGGTGAACCCGTTGGCCAGCGTGAACGCCAACTGGCTGATCGGGTTCGCCCCGGCTTCCGCGATGTGGTAGCCGGAGATGGACACCGAGTAGAAGTTGCGGACCTCGTGCTCGATGAACCACTCCTGGATGTCGGCCATCATCCGCAGCGAGAACTCGGTGGAGAAGATGCAGGTGTTCTGCCCCTGGTCCTCCTTGAGGATGTCCGCCTGCACGGTCCCGCGCACGGTCGACAGCGCCCACGCCCGCAGCTCCGCCGCCTCCGCCTCCGACGGCTCCCGGCCGTGCTCCGCGCGGAACTTGTCGACCTGCTGGTCGATCACCGTGTTCAGGAAGAACGCCAGGATCGTCGGCGCCGGCCCGTTGATCGTCATCGACACCGAGGTGGTCGGCGCGGTCAGGTCGAACCCGGCGTACAGCGCCTTCATGTCGTCCAGCGTCGCGATCGACACCCCGGACGTGCCGATCTTGCCGTAGACGTCCGGCGGCGTGTCGGGGTCGCGGCCGTACAGCGTCACCGAGTCGAACGCGGTGGACAGCCGGGTCGCCTCCGAGCCCTGCGACAGGTACTTGAACCGGCGGTTCGTGCGGAACGCGTCACCCTCGCCCGCGAACATCCGCGCCGGGTCCTCGCCGTCCCGCTTGAACGGGAACACCCCCGCCGTGTACGGGAAGCGCCCGGGCAGGTTCTCCTTGCGCAGGAACCGCAGCAGCGTGCCGTCGTCCTCGTAGCGCGGCAGCGACACCCGCCGCACCTCGTTGCCCGACAACGTCTTCCGGGTCAACCGGGTGCGGATCTCCTTGTCCCGCACCTTGACGACCATCTCGTCACCGCTGTACGCCTCGACCGTCCCCGGCCACGACGCCAGCAGCTCCGCCGCCACCGCGTCGACCCGCGCCTCCGCCGACTCCAGCACCGCCGTGATCGCCCCGGTGTCGTGCCCGGCCGCCTCCAGCTCCGCCTTCGCCGCCCGCAGGTGCGCGACCCGCCGCACCGCGTCCACGTGCGTCTCGGTGGCGCGGTGGTAGCCGCGCACCGTCTCGGCGATCTCGGCCAGGTACCGCACCCGCGTCGGCGGCACCACCGTCGCCGCCGACGTGGACACCTTGCCCGTCACCGCCGGCAGCGAGCCCTCGGCCACGTCCAGCCCGCGCTTGCCCAGCTCGTCGCGCACGTGCTGGTAGAGCGCGGTCACGCCGTCGTCGTTGAACGTCGCCGCCGACGTGCCGAACACCGGCATGTCCTCCCACGACGCCCCGAACGCCTCCCGGTTGCGCACCAGCTGGCGCGCCACGTCGCGCCGCGCGTCCTCCGCGCCCCGCCGCTCGAACTTGTTGATCGCCACCGCGTCGGCGAAGTCCAGCATGTCGATCTTCTCGAGCTGCGACGCGGCGCCGAACTCCGGCGTCATCACGTACAGCGAGAAGTCCACGAACGGCACGATCGCCGCGTCGCCCTGGCCGATGCCGGGCGTCTCCACGATCACCAGGTCGAACCCGGCCGCCTTGCAGGCCGTGATCGCGTCGGCCAGGCCGTCCGGCACCTCCGACCCCGCCCGGCGCGTGGCCAGCGAGCGGAAGAACACCCGGTCGCCGTCCAGGCAGTTCATCCGGATCCGGTCGCCGAGCAGCGCGCCGCCGCCGCGCCGCCGGGTCGGGTCGACGGCCAGCACCGCGACCCGCAGCTTGTCCTGCTGGTCCAGCCGGAACCGGCGCACCAGCTCGTCGGTCAGCGACGACTTGCCCGAACCACCCGTCCCGGTGATGCCCAGCACCGGCACCGGCCGCTCCCCCGCCGCACGCCGGACCCGGTCGTGCACGTCCGATGGCAGCGCGCCCGCCTCGATCAGCGTGATGGCGCGGGCCAGCACGTCCTCGCTGCCGGCGAACAGGCCGTCCCAGGACGACGGCGGGCGCTCGGCCAGCGGGTGGTCGCACGCCCGGACCATCGTGTTGATCATGCGGGCGAGGCCCAGCTCCTGCCCGTCGGCCGGGGAGAAGATCCGGGCCACGCCGCGCGAGTGCAGCAGCTCGATCTCCTCCGGCACGATCACGCCGCCACCGCCGCCGAAGACCTTGATGTGCCCCGCGCCGCGCTCGGCCAGCAGCTCGACCAGGTAGCTGAAGTACTCGACGTGCCCGCCCTGGTAGGCGCTGATCGCGATGCCCTGCACGTCCTCCTGCACGGCCGCGGCGACGACCTCGCGCACCGACCGGTTGTGGCCGAGGTGCACCACCTCCGCGCCCTGGGACTGGAGGATCCGGCGCATGATGTTGATCGCGGCGTCGTGCCCGTCGAACAGGCTCGCCGCCGTCACGAAGCGGACCGGGTGCAGCGGGGTGTGCAGGGGTTCGGCGGTCACGACTGGCTCCTTCGGCAGCGCGGAACTGCCCCCAGATTACTAGGACATCCGTCTATCGGAAGTACGACGACTTGTGCGGCAGGTCACCCTGGCCGAGCGACCGGGAATACACCGGTGTAACTTCCGTCCAAACGGGGTAGAGGATCTTCCATGAGCAGCACACCGATCTACGACGAGCTGGCCGCCATCCTGCTCGCCGACCACCCGGCCACCGCCGACGCGGCCGCGGCCGGGAAGCCGCAGACCGAGCCCGCCGACGAGACCTCCAAGCAGGTCCGGACCGGCGGCCGACGGCGCAAGCCCGAGCCGGATGCCTGATTATTTTCAGTTAACACTGAAGCTATAGAGATCGTTGCGGTCGAACATGCGTTCGACCGCAAATTATGCTGCGCCCATGCAGGTGTCGTTGTTCGATGACGGGGCGCAGGCGCCCTCGCTGCGCCCGCTGGCCGGCGTGCGGCGGACCGTGCTCGGGGACGGCGCGTGGATCGACGTGCTGCCCGGCTGGCTGACGGGCGCGGACGCGCTCTTCCGGCGACTGGCCGCCGAGGTGCCCTGGCGGGCCGAGCGCAGGCAGATGTACGAGCGCGTGGTGGACGTGCCGCGCCTGCTCTGCTTCTACGGCGAGGGCGCGCCGCTGCCCGACCCCGTGCTCACGCGGGCCCGTGACGAGCTGAGCGCCTGGTACGGCGAGGAGCTGGGCGAGCCGTTCCGGACCGCCGGCCTGTGCTACTACCGCGACGGCCGGGACTCCGTGGCCTGGCACGGCGACACGATCGGGCGAGGGTCGACCGAGGACACCATGGTGGCGATCGTGTCCGTGGGCACGCCGCGCGCGCTGGCCCTGCGACCGCGCGGCGGGGGCGGCGCGACCGTGCGGTACGCGCTGGGGCACGGCGACCTGATCGTGATGGGCGGCTCGTGCCAGCGCACGTGGGAACACGCCGTGCCGAAAGCGGGCAAAGCGGTCGGACCCCGCATCAGTGTCCAATTCAGACCGCGCGGAGTCCGCTGACCAGCTCGAATTTGCTCCTTGTCCAACCCGACCGCCGTCACTACTCTCCGTCTGGGAGCGCTCCCAGAACGCGTTGCGAACATCCTCAAAGGAGAGCGGTATGCGGCAACGGAGATCGATCCTCGGCGCCCTTCTGACGGCCGCCTTGGCCGTCGGCGGCGCCGTCGCGATCGGCACGGCGGGACAGGTCACGGCGGCCCCGGCCGGTGGTTACCTGCACACCGCGGGCAACAAGATCGTCGACAGCACCGGCGCGACGGTCCGGCTGACCGGCATCAACTGGTTCGGCATGGAGACCGACAACAAGACCTTCCACGGGCTGTGGTCCAACCGGACGTGGAAGCAGCAGCTCGACCAGATGGCGTCGCTGGGCTACAACACCCTGCGCATCCCCTTCTCCAACGACGCGCTCAAGCCGGGCGCGACGGCGTCGGGCGTCAACGACTACGTCAACCCCGACCTGGTCGGGCTGTCGCCGTTGCAGATCCTGGACAAGGTCATCGACTACGCGGGGCAGAAGGGGATGCGGGTCATCCTCGACCGGCACCGCCCGACCAGCGCCGGCCAGTCCGCCCTCTGGTACACCGCGACCGTGCCGGAGAGCACCTGGATCAACGACTGGAAGATGCTGGCCCAGCGGTACGCGGGCAACACCACGGTGATCGGCGCCGACCTGCACAACGAGCCGCACGCCGAGGGCACCAACCCCAACGCCACCGGCGCGTGCTGGGGCTGCGGCGTCGTGGAGCGCGACTGGCGGCTGGCCGCCGAGCGGGCGGGCAACGCGATCCTGTCCGTGCAGCCGAACTGGCTGATCTTCGTCGAGGGCGTGAGCTGCCCCAGCGGCGGCCTGTCGGACACCTGGGACAACGACCCGTCCAACGACGAGGACTGCGGCTGGTGGGGCGGCAACCTGTCCAAGGCGGGCGAGTACCCGGTGCGCCTGAACGTGGCGAACCGGCTGGTCTACTCGCCGCACGAGTACGCGACCTCGGTGTTCGAGCAGAAGTGGTTCACCGCGCCGGACTTCCCGGCGAACCTGCCCGCCATCTGGGACAAGTACTGGGGCTACCTCTACAAGAACAACACCGCGCCGCTGATGATCGGCGAGTTCGGCTCGACGCTGGCCAACCCGAAGGACAAGGTGTGGCTGGAGAACCTGATGGCCTACACCGGCAAGGGCGTCGGCGGCATCTCCTTCACCTACTGGTCCTGGAACCCGAACTCGGGTGACACGGGCGGCATCGTGGGCGACGACTGGACCACGGTGAACCAGGCCAAGCAGTCGATCCTCCAGCCGTACCTGATCCCGCCGACCGGTGGCGGGACGACGACCACGACCACCACGACCACGACGACGACCACGTCGAACGGTGGCGGCACGGGCGCGTGCAAGGTCGCGTGGCGGCAGGACAACGCGTGGCAGGGCGGTTTCCAGGGCTCGCTGACCGTCACCAACACCGGCGCCGCCGCGGTCAACCCGTGGAAGGTCGTGTTCACCGTGCCGGCGGGCGTGACCATCGCCAGCGGGTGGAACGGCACGTTCACCCAGAGCGGGACGACGGTGACCGTGACCGCGCCGTCCTACGCGCCGTCGCTGGGCGCGGGCGCGTCGGTGTCCCTCGGGTTCACCGCGAACGGCACGGCGGGCACGCCGACCGGCGTGACGCTGGCCGGTTCCGCCTGCACCGGGTGACGCCGGGCGGGACCACCCGCGCGTGACCGACCCGGGAGGGCCGTGGCCGCCGGCCACGGCCCTCCCCTCCCACCGGAGGTCGCGGCGGAGCGACGGTCGGACGGGCGATCCGGGGGGCCTACCGCAGGATGGCGACCATCGTGTCCGCGGCCGTGGTGGCGGGGCGGTCGCTCACCTGGCCGTCGCCCAGCTCCACCACCCGCCACTCGCCGTCCTCGCGGCGGGCCAGGTCGACCGTCACGAACCGCAGGTGCCGCACCAGCGGCCCGACGGCGGTCAGGTCCGGCGCGTCCGGCACGTCGTTGGGCGTGTCCGGGTGCGGGCCGATGAGCGCGCACGCGCCGTCCACCCACCACGTCCGGACCTCGGTCGAGGTGAACGGCTCGAAGCGGCGCAGCACGAAGCCGCCCGTCGCGTCGTCGTCCCGCAGCTCGGTGAACCGGCGGGCGACCCGCCACGCGGCGTCGGCGTCGGCCAGGTCCGGGATGTAGGCGGCCTCGTGCCAGTGGTGCTTGACCGACTTGGTGTAGTCGCGCAGGACGGCCGGCCCGGCGTGCAGGCGTTCCCGCGCCCGCTCGAACCCGTCCCGGTCGAAGCCGTCGGTCCAGACCGACTCCGGCGTGAGGTCCTTGAAGTCGTCGTACCAGCCGGGCAGCTCGTGGGCGGCGCGGTACTGGTCGGCGGTGGTCCGCAGCACGGCCCCGCGGTCGGCGAGGGCGTCGGCGAACCCGGCGTAGTGCTCCGAGCGGAGCATCCAGCCCCGGTAGACCACGTCGTCGTCGGCGGGCACCCTGGCGACCGCGCGCTCGGCCTCGCCGCGGGCCAGCGCGTCGTGGTCGACCAGCGCGACCCGGTGCCCGGCGCCGCGGGCGGCGGCGGCCTCCGGCGCGAAGTGCGGGTCCGGTCGGGTGTGGCGGAGCGGGTCCGCCGGCACCAGCAGCATCATGCCGTCATCGTGATCGGCCGGCACCGCTCCCGCCAGCGGATTACCCCGACCGGGGCGGCGGCGCGGCGCCGCCGCCGCGGGGCCCGCCCGGGTGGGTTACCCGAGGACGGACCCGAGGCGGACCGGGAGCG
>NZ_JBHYXZ010000245.1:0-8530 GCF_042752395.1 Actinosynnema sp. NPDC059335
GGGGCGGTCCGGTCGGCCGGCCTGGCCGACGAGGTGGTGGTGGCCGACGCGCGCGACCCGCTGGCGGTCGCGGGCGCCGTGGGGGAGCGGGTGGACGTGACGGTGGTGTGCGTGGACGTGCCGGGGTGCGAGCACGGGGCGATCCTGGCCACCGCGGACGGCGGCACGGTGGTGTTCTTCTCGATGGCGACGTCGTTCCCGGCGGCCGCGCTGGGGGCGGAGGGGCTGGCGGCCGACGTGGAGATGCTCGTGGGCAACGGGTACGTGCCGGGTCACGCGGCGTTCGCGTTGGGGCTGCTGCGCGCGGAGCCTGCCGTGCGGGCGTTGTTCGAGCACAGGCAGACTCAGCAGGCGTGACTACTCTGCTCGTGGGGGGACGTATCCATTCCCCGACCGCTCCCGACGCCACCGCGATGGCCGTGGCCGACGGCGCCGTGGTGTGGCTGGGCCAGGACGCCGTGGGCCGCGCGCTGCACCCCGACGCCGAGATCGTGGACCTGGACGGGGCGTTCGTGGCGCCCGCGTTCGTGGACGCGCACGTGCACGCGACGTCCGCGGGGTTGCTGTTGACCGGCCTGGACCTGACCGGGTGCCGGTCGTCGGCCGAGCTGTTGGACGCCGTGCGGGCGGCCGGGGGGCCGGTGGTGTGGGGGCACGGGTGGGACGAGACGCGGTGGCCGGAGCGGCGGCCGCCCACGCGCGCGGAGCTGGACGAGGCGGCGGGGGGCGCGCGGGTGTACCTGTCGCGGATCGACGTGCACTCCGCGCTGGTGTCCACCGCCCTGCTCGACCTGGCGCCGCGGGCCCGCGGCGCGGACGGGTTCAGCGCGGACGGGCCGTTGTCGCGGGCCGCGCACCACCACGTGCGGCGGGCGGCGAAGGACGCCATCCCCGCGGGGCGTCGCCGCGCCGCGCAGCACGCGTTCCTGGCCCATGCCGCGTCGCGGGGCATCGCGTCGGTGCACGAGTGCGCCGGGCCGGACATCTCCGGGCGGGACGACCTGGCCGACCTGTTGGCGACGGACACGGTGGACGTGGTGGGCTACTGGGGCGGGTTGGAGCCGGTGGACCTGCCGGTGCGGGGTCTGGCGGGGGACCTGTTCGTGGACGGCGCGCTGGGGTCGCGCACCGCCGCGTTGTGCGAGCCGTACGCCGACGCCGACACCACCGGCGCGTTGTACCTGGACGCGGCCGCGATCGCCGGGCACCTGGTGGCGTGCACGCGGGCGGGGTTGCAGGCGGGGTTCCACGTCATCGGGGACGCGGCGGTCGCCGAGGTGGTCGACGGGTTCCGCCGGGCCGCCGAGGTGGTGGGCGTGCCCGCGCTGGCGGCGCGGCGGCACCGGCTGGAGCACCTGGAGATGGTCACGGGCGGGCAGGCGGAGGTGTTGGCGTCGTTCGGCGCGGTGGCGTCGGTGCAGCCGTTGTTCGACCGGGCGTGGGGCGGGCCGGAGGGCATGTACGCGCAGCGGTTGGGGGTCGGGCGGGGCACGGCGCTCAACCCGTTCTCGCGGCTGGCCGCGGCGGGGATGGTGTTGGCGCTGGGGTCGGACGCGCCGGTGACGCCGGTGGACCCGTGGGCCGCGGTGAAGGCCGCGGTGCGGCACCGCACGGAGGGGCACGGGATCTCGCCGCGGGCGGCGTTCACCGCCCACACCCGCGGCGGCTGGCGCGCGGCCGGGGTGGACGACGGGTTGACCGGCACGCTGCAGCCGGGCGCGCCCGCCACCTACGCGGTGTGGGACGCGGCCGGGTTGGAGGTCTCCGCCCCGGACACGCGGGTGCAGCGGTGGTCGACCGACCCCCGTTCCCGGGTGCCGGCGCTGCCGGCGTTGGACGGTCCCGCGCCGGTGTGCCTGCGGACCGTGTTGCGCGGCCGCACGATCTTCGACCGGGGCGACCTCGGATGAGGCGCGCCCCGCGGTCGCCGTGTCGCGTGCCGGGCACCGGCGCGTTCCGCCCGTCGTCAGAACAGGAGTGAGCCCGATGGCGTTGCTCGACCTCGACCCCGCCGTGGTCGCCGCGGCCCGCGACCTCGCGGCGAAGGCCGCCGCGCCCGTGGTGGCGATGGCCAGGGCCCACACCACCGTCGCGGTCGAGCGCGCCACCCTGCGGTTGGCGGGCATCACGGGCGCGGACACGACGCACCGGGCGGGTGACGTGCCGTGGGTGAACCGGGTGGTGGACACGGTGCGGGAGCACTGCGGTCTGGAGCGGGGCGTGGTGCTGCCGGTGTTCCACGCGTTGCGCGAGCACGGCCTGGCCACGCTCACCGAGCTGGCCGAGGCCACGGCGGCGGGGCAGGTCCGCTACACGGTGCCGACCGGCCGGGACCGGGAGCGGGCCCGCAAGGCCGCCACCGCGGCGGTCACGCGGGGTCTGCGGACGGTCGACCGCAACCGTGCCCGCCGGGACGCGCTCGTCGCGCGGCTGGGGGATCCGCCCCGCCGGCCGTGGATCTACCTGATCGTGGCGACCGGTGACATCGACGAGGACGTGGTGCAGGCCGCGAACGCGGCCCGCGCGGGCGCGGACGTCATCGCGGTCATCCGCTCCACCGGCCAGTCGCTGCTGGACTACGTGCCGGAGGGGGCGACCCACCACGGGTTCGCCGGCACCTACGCCACGCAGGAGAACTTCCGGATCATGCGGGCCGCGCTGGACCGGGTGTCGCGGGAGGTCGGGCGGTACGTGCGGCTGACGAACTACGCCTCCGGGCTGTGCATGCCGGAGATCGCCGTGCTGGCCGGCCTGGAGCGGCTGGACATGATGCTCAACGACTCCATGTACGGCATCCTGTTCCGCGACATCAACCCGGTGCGGACGTTCGTGGACCAGCGGTTCTCCCGGCAGGTCCACGCCCGCGCCGGCATCGTGATCAACACCGGCGAGGACAACTACCTCACCACCGCCGACGCGGTCGACGCCGCCCACACCGTCACCGTGTCGCAGCTGCTCAACGAGCACTTCGCGCACGAGGCGGGGCTGCCCGACCACCTGCTGGGCCTGGGGCACGCCTTCGAGATCGACCCCGACCTGCCGGAGTCGTTCCGGTTGGAACTGGCGCACGCGCTGCTGGCGCGGGAGCTGTTCCCCGACGCGCCGCTGAAGTGGATGCCGCCCACCCGGCACATGACCGGCGACGTGTTCCGCGGTCACCTGCTCGACGGGTTCTTCAACCTCGCCGGCGTGCTCACCGGCCAGTCGATCCTGCTGGTCGGCATGATGACCGAGGCGGTGGCCACCCCGTTCCTGTCCGACCGCGACCTGGCGCTGCGCAACGTCCGCTACGTCCTGGGCGCGGCGGGGAACCTCGCCGAGGACTTCCGGCCCGCGCCCGACGGGTTCATCGTCAAGCGCGCCCACCAGGTCCTGGGCGAGGCCGTGGACCTGCTGGGCCGCATCGTGGACGACGGGCTGCTCAACGCCATCGCCGACGGCACCTTCGGCCTGATGCGGCGCCCCGCCGACGGCGGCAAGGGAGCCGACGGCGTGGTCGCCAAGGCCGACGACTACGTCAACCCCGCCGCCGACCTGCTGGAGGCACAGCCGTGAAGCGCCACGTCCGCCCCTACGGCGACACCACCGGCGACGGCATGGTGCAGACCTCGTTCACCCTGCCCGTGCCCGCCGGGCCCCGCGCCGACGGGGCCGCCCGCCAGCTGGCCACCCGGATGGGCATCGACCCGGCGCTGGTCGTGCACTCCCACCCCATCGGCGACGACTTCACCTTCTTCGTCGTCTACGGCCCCGTCCGCCACATCGTGGACCTCGACGAGGTGCAGGTCGTGGAACGGGAGTACCCGCTCCTGCCGCCCACCGAGGTCAACGGCGCGGTCAGGAGGCTGCTGCGGCGCAAACTCGTGGTCGTCGGCGCGTGCATCGGCACCGACGCCCACACCGTGGGCATCGACGCGATCCTCAACGTCAAGGGCTTCGCCGGCGAGAAGGGCCTCGAGTACTACCGCGAGCTGAAGGTCGTCAACCTCGGCGCGCAGGTGTCGGTGCCCGAACTCGTGCGCCGTGCCCGCGCCGAGAAGGCCGACGCCGTCCTGGTCTCCCAGGTCGTCACCCAACGCGACGCGCACCTGCACAACACCCGGGAGATGTCCGCGGCGTTCCGCGAGGCCATGGGGCGGCGGCGGCCGCTGCTCGTGGCCGGCGGGCCCCGCTTCGACCCGCTCATGGCCGACGAGCTGGGCGTGGACCGCGTGTTCGGCCGCGGCACCACCCCCGGCGAGGTCGCCAGCTACCTGGTCCACGCCGTCCGGACGAAGAAGGAGAACGCGTGAGCCTCACCGAGGGATTCACCGTCACCCACCGCCGCTACGTGCCCCACTCCCACGCCCACTACGGCGGGGCCCTGGTCGACGGCGCCTATGGCCTGGGCCTGTTCGGCGACGTCGCCACCGAACTGCTCATCCGCACCGACGGCGACGAGGGCCTGTTCGCCGGCTACCGCGACGTCGCGTTCCTCGCCCCGGTCCGGGCCGGCGACGTCGTCGAGGCCACCGCCACCCTCGTCCGCGTCGGCACCCGCTCCCGCGACCTGGAGTTCGAGGCGCGCGTCGTGTGCCGCAGCGCCCCCGACCGCGGCCCCACCGCCGCCGACGTGCTCGACCCGCCCCTCGTCGTCACCCGCGCCCGCGGCACCGTCGTCGTCCCCCACCCCACCACCGCCGCCGCCGGGTAGGGAGTCGGGGTCGGCGCACACGTCCACCACGTTCACCCGGTGCCGCTGCCGCAGCTCCCCGGCCAACTCCCGCGGGTCCACCCCGAACGCCTCCACCACCCGCAACGACGCCGGCGTCCGCTCCACCCGCGCCGCGTCCGCCAGGTCGTCGTGCCCCGCCGCGCGCAGCGCCGCGGTCAACCGCGCGTAGTTCTCCGCCCGGGTCCGCTCGTCCCGCACCTCCCGCACCCGCGGGTCGCGGCGCAGCCCCTCGGCGGCGCCCCGCATCGCCTCGTCCGTGCCGAACAGCAGCTCCACCGCCGAGCAGTGCGGCACCGGCGTGCCCTCCACCCGGCGACCCGGCCACGACACCAGCACCAGCAGGGCCACCCCGGTGACCAACGCCAGCAGCACGGTCGGCAGCAGCGGTCGGCGGAACACGCGCACCACCCTGCCACGCCCCGTGCCCGACCGGCGACCCGACGTCACCCCCGCCGGTCACCCCGCCCGCCGCGCCCCTCTGCCACCATCGACACGTGATCAGCATCGACCCGGCCTCACCCGTGCCGCCCTACGAACAGGTGCGCACCCAACTCGCCCGCGCGATCACCGACCGCGACCTCGCCGTGGGCGCCCGACTGCCCACCGTGCGCGCCCTGGCCGCCGAACTCGGCCTGGCCGTCAACACCGTCGCCCGCGCCTACCGCGAACTGGAGGAAACCGGCCTCGTCGAAACCCGCGGCCGCGCCGGCACCGTCGTCAGCGCCGCCGGCCAACGCGGCCGCGAACACGTCCTGCGCGCCGCCCACACCTACGCCGCCACCGCCCGCGAACACGGCCTCACCGCCGACGAGGCCCTCGACATCGTCCGCGCCGCCCTCGCCGACCGACCCCGACCCGGTCAGTAGGGACGCTTGGGCATCATCACCCACAACACCAGGTAGACCAGGAACTGCGGCCCCGGCAGCAGGCACGACAGCAGGAACACCAGCCGCACCGTGTTCGGCCTCCACCCGTACCGGGCCGCCAGCCCCGCGCACACACCCGCGATCACTTTCCGGTCCTGCGGCCTGCTCAACGTCGTCATGCCTCCACCATCCCCGCGCCCGAACCAGCCGACATCGGTAACAACCCTGATTTCCTACCCCCACCCGACCACCCCCAACCCCAGGGCAACCCCGGCCCGCCCCACACGTCCACCCCCACCCGCCCGAACCGACACGCACCCCACCGCCGCCGGCCCGCGTTCGCACGAACCGGCTCCGCGGAGCCGGCCCGCCGCCCGTGGCGTCAGGACACCGGGGGAGACGCCGCCCCCGCGCCGCCCCCGGGCCGGCATCGCGCCGGCATCGCATCGGGACCGGCACGGGCTGACTGCGGGGGAGCGGGCGGGTGCTCGTAGGCTGAACCGGTGGTCGCAGCCCCCGTGACGCCG
The DNA here is from genome assembly GCF_042752395.1 of Actinosynnema sp. NPDC059335. Lineage (NCBI taxonomy): Bacteria > Bacillati > Actinomycetota > Actinomycetes > Pseudonocardiales > Pseudonocardiaceae > Actinosynnema > Actinosynnema sp. NPDC059335. The sequence goes on from NZ_JBHYXZ010000245.1 coordinate 6,108, forward strand.
CAACCCCCCGGCGCCGACACGCCCCCCGCCCGCCGACGCCGGGACGTGCGCGGCACGCTCCTGCGGGTGCTGCTCGCCGCCGCCGGCGGAGCCGCCGTCTACCTGAGCTTCCCGCCGCGCACCCTGTGGTGGCTCGCGCCCGTCGGGTTCGCCGTCCTCGGCGTCCTGCTGCACGGCCGCCGCGCCCGCGCCGGGTTCGGCCTCGGCCTGGTCTGGGGCCTGGCGTTCATGGCCCCGCTGCTGCGCTGGACCGGCGAGTTCGTCGGCCTGGTCGCCTGGCTGCCCCTGGCCCTGCTGTGCGCGGCGCTGATCGCGGTCGGCACCGCAGCCATGGCCGTGGTGTCCCGGCTGCCCGGCGCGCCGCTGTGGATGGCGCTGGTGTGGGTCGCCGACGAGGCGCTGCGCGCCGCCGTCCCCTTCGGCGGGTTCCCCTGGGGCAAGATCGCGTTCGGCCAACCCGAGGGCTGGTACCTGCCGCTGGCCGCGGTCGGCGGCGCGCCCCTGGTCGGGTTCGCCGTCGCGCTCACCGGCCTCGGCGCCGCCCACCTGCTGCGCCGCCCGGCCGTCGGCGCGGCCGCCGTCGTGCTGCCGCTGGCCGCCGGGCTCGCCGCCACCGCCCTCGTGCACACCGACCCCGACCGGGGCACGGTCACCGTCGCCGCGATCCAGGGCAACGTGCCCCGCGCCGGCCTGGACTTCAACGCCCAGCGCCGCGCCGTGCTCGACAACCACGTCGCCCGCACCCTCCAGCTCGCCGACGACGTCGCGGCCGGCCGCGCCCCACGACCCGACCTGGTCATCTGGCCGGAGAACTCCTCCGACATCGACCCCTTCCGCAACGTCGACGCCGCCACCCGCATCCAACGCGCCACCGACGCGATCGGCGTGCCCGTCGCCGTCGGCGCGGTCGTCGTCGACCCCGACGACAAGCTGCCCCGCAACACCGTCGTGCTCTACGAACCCGGCGTCGGCCCCACCGACACCTACACCAAGCGGCAGCTGCAGCCCTTCGGCGAGACCATGCCCTACCGCGACTTCTTCCGGATCTTCAGCCCCGCCGTGGACCGCGCCGGGAACTTCCAGCCCGGCACCGACCCCGAGGGCTTCGCCATGGGCCGCGCCAAGGTCGCGATCGACACCTGCTACGAGGTCGCGTTCGACGGCGTGGTCCGCGACTCGATCACCGAGGGCGCGAACCTCATCGCCATCCCCACCAACAACGCCACCTTCGGCTACACCGAGATGACCTACCAGCAGCTGGCCATGTCCCGCGTCCGCGCCGTCGAGCACGGCAAGTCCGTGGTGGTCGCGGCCACCAGCGGGGTCAGCGCCATCGTGCTGCCCGACGGGTCGGTCACGCGGCGGACCGGCATGTTCACCCCCGACGCGCTGGTGGCGACGGTGCCGCTGCGCGGGGAGGCTACGCTGGCCACCCGGCTCGGCGCATGGCCCGAGTGGGTGATGACCGCTCTGGGCCTGATGGCCGTGGCGTTCAGCGTGACGACGAAACGACGATCGCGTCCGACCCCTGGTGCGGGTGTCGGCGAGGAGGACACGGATGGCGGACCAGCAGGCGCAGCCTGACCGCGAGCTCGGGCCGGTGCTGGTGGTGATCCCGACCTACAACGAGCGGGACAACATCGGGAAGATCGTGCGGCGGCTGCACACCGCGCTGCCGGCGACGCAGGTGCTCGTGGTCGACGACGGCAGCCCCGACGGCACCGGGCAGCTCGCCGACGAGATGGCCGCCGCGGACGACCGGATCCACGTGCTGCACCGCACCGAGAAGGCCGGCCTCGGCGCCGCCTACGTCGCGGGCTTCCGGTGGGCGCTGGAACGCGGCTACGGCGTGGTCGTGGAGATGGACGCGGACGGCTCCCACGCCCCCGAGGACCTCCCGCGGCTGCTCGACGCCCTGCACGACGCCGACCTCGTCCTCGGCTCCCGCTACGTGCCCGGCGGCAGCACGGTCAACTGGCCCAAGTACCGCGAACTGATCTCCCGCGGCGGCAACGTCTACTCCCAGATCGCGCTCGGCGCGAAGGTCAAGGACATCACCGGCGGGTTCCGCGCGTTCCGCGCCGAGGTCCTCGACCGGCTCAAGCTCGGCACGGTCGCCTCCCAGGGCTACTGCTTCCAGATCGACCTCGCCTGGCGCGCCATCGAACTCGGCTACCGCGTCGTCGAGGTCCCCATCACCTTCACCGAGCGTGAGGTCGGCGAGTCCAAGATGAGCGGCAGCATCGTCCGCGAAGCCCTGTGGCGCGTCACCAAGTGGGGCGTGCGACGCCGCGCGACCCAGCTGCGGGAACTGTTCGCCCCCAAACCCAAGACCCCCACCGCCCGCTGACCCCCGGGGGGATCGTGGGCGGAACGTCCGGGGGGGCCCCCGCCCGGGGGGGCGCCGGGGCGCCCCCGCGGGA
>NZ_JBHYXZ010000246.1:0-5493 GCF_042752395.1 Actinosynnema sp. NPDC059335
TTTTTGCGCGGGGGGGGGGGGGGGGGGGGGGGGCCCCCCGGGGGGGGGGGGGGCCCCCCGGGGGGCCCCCCACCGCACCGCCCGACCCGTCCGGCCCGGCCGACAGCAGGGACGGGTCGAGGGCGGGAGCCGTCTCGCACGGGCTGGCGAGGAACGTCATCTCCCCGTCCAGCGGCAGGTCGCGGACGACCCGGTCGGCGAACAGGGCCTCCGTGCGGATGTCGCCGCCCAGCACGTGGGTCGCGGCGACGACGGTCAGCAGCGACGTCAGCGACGCGCTGTCGGTGTCGACCGAGAGCACGGGCTTGTCGGGCGCGATCTCCTCGACCAGGCCGGTGAGCACGCGGCCGGGGCCGACCTCGACGACCAGGTCGGTGGCGGCGGCGGCCTTGGCGGCGGCCTCGTGGAACCGCACGGGGAGGGTGATCTGGTCGCGCAGCAGCGCGCGCAGGTCCGTGCCGGCCTCCAGCACGTCACCGGTGACGGTGGAGTGCACCGGCCGGATCAGCCGGCCGAAGTCGAAGTCGACCAGCCGCTCCGCCATGGCCTCGGCCGCGGGCGACACCAGAGGCGAGTGGAACGCGTGCGAGACGTTGATGCGGGTGGCCTGCACGCCTTCGGCCCGCGCCACCGCGCACACCCGGTCCACGGCCTCGGCGGGCCCGGACAGCACGGTCTGGGCCGGGCCGTTGAAGCCCGCGATCACGACGTCCTCGCCGGCGGCCAGCTCCAGCGCCCGCTCCGGGGTCGTGGCCAGGCCCGCCATCGCGCCGCCGCCCCGGCTCGCGCCCGCCATGACGCGGCCGCGCTCGGCGGCCAGCGACAGCACCCGGTTGGCGTTGATCGCGCCGCCCCAGTGCACGGCGGTCAGCTCGCCGAGGCTGTGCCCGACGGCCGTGTGCGCCTCGACGCCCAGCTCGCGCAGCACCTTCAGCGCGGCGAGGGAGCCCGCGACGATGCGCGGCTGCGCCACCTCCGTGGCGACCTGGTCGCCGTCGGTCGGCAGGTTCGCCGACGCGAACACCTCCTCGGCGACCGGGAAGCGGCGGCGGATGGCGCCGACCGCGCCCCGGCCCGAGCCCTGGCCCGGGAACAGGAACGCCAGGCGCGGCGCGGACGCCCGGTCGTCCAGGAACACGCCGTCCGCGACGTCGAAGGCGGTCGTGCCCTCGGCCACCGCGGCGACCAGCTTCGCGACCTTGCGCTCGGCCTCCTCGGGCGTGCGGGCCACGACCGCGCCGCGCAGCGACGCGCCGGTCAGCCGCGCGGCCAGGGCCGCCGCCAGGTCGCCCAGCTCGGCGAACGCGAGCTTCGGCAGCAGCGCGGCGACCTCGGCCAGGCGGTCCTTGAGCGCGGTGCGGTCCGGCGCGTCGAACAGCAGCACCTCGGCGTCCTGGCGACCGGCGACCAGAGCCCTGGTCCGGGCGTCGAGGCGCGCGCGCCGGGGCGCGTCCGGCGCGGCCTCCAGCGCGATGTGGGTGTTGATGCCGCCGAAGCCCATGGCCGACACGCCGGCGCGCACCGGGCGGTCCTCCGGCCACAGCTCGGCCTCCGAGGGCACGTACATCACCGCGTTGTCGGCGGTCAGCTTCGGGTGCGGGTCGTAGTGGCCGGTGCCCGGCGGGATGACCTGGTGGTGCACGGCGAGCGTCGCCTTGATCAGCCCGGCGACCCCGGCCGCGGCCTTGGTGTGCCCGAAGTTGCCCTTGACGGTGCTCAGCGCGGCGGGCCGGGCGTCGGGGTCGGCGGCGCGGCGGGCCGAGGAGAGGGCCTCGATCTCCGTCTCGTCGCCCAGCGCCGTGCCCGTGCCGTGGCCCTCGAAGTAGGACACGGTCTCCAGGCCGTAGCCGGCGCGGCCGTAGGCGCGGTGCAGGGCGAGGCGGTGGCCGTCGGCCTCGGGCCGGGTGATGCCGCCTTTGCCGTCCGACGAGACGCCCCAGCCCGCGATCGTGGCGTAGACGCGCAGGTCCCGGGCGATCGCGTCGTCCTCGCGCATCAGCACCAGCGAGCCCGCGCCCTCGCCCGGCCAGAAGCCGTTGGAGTTCTTGTCGTAGACCTTCATCACGTCCTTGGCCAGCGCGCCGGTCTTGGCGAAGCCGATGACCTCGAACGGGTCGATGGACAGGTCGACGCCGCCCGCGATCGCCACGTCCATGTCGCCCTCGACCAGCGACTTGGCGGCCGTGGCGACGGACAGCAGCGAGGAGGAGCACGCGCCGTCCACGGTGTAGCCGCCGCCGCGCAGGTCGAAGTAGTTGCAGATGCGGCCCGCGATCGTGTTGGCCAGGCCGCCCGCCAGGGTGTCCTCGTTGATCTCCGGGAACGGCGCCTTGTACCGCACCTCCAGCTCGCCCAGGAAACCCGCCACCTCGTCGTCGGGCCAGCCCTTGGCGGTCAGCGCGGCGGCGACCGTGCGCCGCACGTACGGCCAGCGCAGCCGCATGACGTTCGCCCGGGAGAACTCGCCGGTGAGGCTGTTGCCCAGCACCACGCCGGTGGTCTGCTTCGGCAGTCCCTCGCCGTCCGGGAAACCCGCGTCGGCCAGCGCCCGGGCGGTCACGTCCAGCGCGAGCCAGTGCGTCATGTCCGTGGAGCGGAACGTGCTGCCGGCCACGCGGTAGCGGACCCGGTCGAACTCGAAGTCGCGCAGCACCGCCGCCTTCGAGGCGTAGAAGCGGTCCGGTGCTTCGGGGTCCGGGGAGTAGTAGTCCGCCTGGTTCATCCGCTCGTCGGGCAGCCTGCGGAAGGCCCGACGACCGGCCAGGACGTTTTCCCACAGTTCCCCGGTGGAACTGGCATCGGGGTAGCGCAGGCCGATGCCGACGATTGCGATCCGCTCACTGCTCATGCTTTCACCGTCTTTGCGGACATCGGGGGTTCGGGAGGTTCGCAAATGCCGTCGCGCGGCAAATACGACAAACACGCACGGCACTTCGGAAAATGTGCGCAAGGTCAGCGTGCACGACTGCCCGACCGCGTTGCTTCTCCGATTTTGCCCTGCTGACCTGCGCTTTTGCATAACAGCGTGATCCGTATTTCGCCGCAGCGCCCGGCCACTTCCGCGCCCGCGCGCGACCCGCCGCCCACCAGCGCACACCCGGCCACCCGGACGCGGCGCGGGAACCCGGGGGCTGTTCGGCCCGCCGAGCGCGCACACCCGGCCACCGGAACCCGGCACGGGAACCAAGGGCCGTTCGGCCCGACAACTGCGCACAGCGGAAGAAGGAATCGAAGCATCACACTGGGATGCTTTGCCTGCCCCACGGGGCAGTGGCCGCCGGGGCTCCGGTCGGCCGACCCGGATGCTCGGGAGAGGGAACACATGGCGCGCAGCGGCACCAACCAGTTACCCCGTCAGGACTCCATCAGGGCGGGCGTCGCCACCTCGACGTTCGTCACCGGCGTGTTCCCGCGGCGGCGCGGTCTCGTCGTCCTGCTCAGCTCGCTCGCGGGCTTCCTGCTCACCGTGGTGTGGTCGGCGCAGTTCGTGGACTCCACGATCGGCGACACCGTGGCGAACACGCTGCTCGGCCACGACGCCAAGGAGACGCCGATCGAGGGCATCGCGGCGGGCATCGCGTTCGCGTTCGTCAGCGGCATCGCGGGCACGTTCACCGCGTGCAACATCGCCGCGTTCGGCGCGGTCGCGCCGATGCTGGGCGCCACCGGGACGCGGTGGGCCAAGTTCGTCACCACGCTCAAGCCGATCGGGTGGCTCGCGGTCGGCATGGTCCCGGTGTCCGCGCTGTACGGCGTGCTGGTCGGCATCGTCGGCACGCGCATGCCGCAGTTCTCCACCGCCGCCACCGCGCCCGGCACGCTCAACGGCCGCAGCGTGCAGTCCCTGATCGTGTTCGGCGTCATCGGGCTGGTGATGCTCTACCTGGGGCTGGCCGCGCTCGGCCTGGTGCGCGACCCGTTCCGCAAGATCGCCCGGCGGTTCCCGAACGCGCCGATGGTGTTCATGGGCGTGCTCATCGGCGGGTTCCTCATCGGACGCCCGTTCGGGCTATTCCGGCAGATGTTCCGTGACGCTGCGGAGAGCCACAATCCCCTGTACGGGGCTGCCGCGTTCACCCTCCAGTCGGTAGGCAACATCATCATCATGGCCCTACTGTTCCTCGCGCTGGCGTACTTCACCGGCGGCCGTTTGCAGCGGTGGCTGTCCGCCGATCCGGCGCGGATCGCCACCGTGACGGCCGTCGCCCTGATCGTCGCCGGTGTCTTCACGTTCATGTACTGGGACATCCGGCTCCTGGCCCGGCGGGAGATCATCCCGTGGTACCCGACGGCGCCGTGGGCCTGATCACGGCGAGGGGAACGACGACATGGGGATCCCGACCGAACCGATCGGCAGCGTGCCGAGGCCCGAGGAGCTGGTCCAGGGCTTCACCGACCACGCGGAGGGGCGCATCGACGCCGCCGCGCTGCGGGAGCTGACCGACAAGGCGCTGGCCGACACGGTCGGCCGGTTCGAGGCCACCGGCTCGCCGGTGGTCACCGACGGCGAGCAGGACAAGCCGAGCTTCCTGACCTACCCGGTGGCGGGCATACCCGACCTGGCCCCCGGCGGGGCGGTGGTGCCGTTCGCCGACGGCCACACCCGGGAGCTGCCGGTGCTCACGAGCGGGCCGTTCCGCTACACCGCGCACGCCGTGGACCTGCTGCGCGCCGCGCAGCGGCTCACGTCGCTGCCGGTGAAGCAGCCGGTGATCGCGCCGTCGGCGCTGAGCCTGCTCTACCCGGCGGACGGCATCGACGGGTACCCGCGCGAGCGGTTCCTCGCGGACCTGGTCGACGAGACCGAGGCCGACATCCGGGCGTGCCTGGAGGCGGGCGCGGCCGTGGTGCAGCTCGACTTCACCGAGGGGCGGCTGTCGCTCAAGCTCGACCCGTCGGGCGGGCTGCTGCGCGACTTCGTGGCGCTCAACAACGCCGTGCTGGAGCGGTTCTCCGCCGAGGAGCGCGCCAGGATCGGCGTGCACACCTGCCCCGGCGGCGACCAGGACTCCACGCACAGCGCGGACGTGGACTACGCCGACCTGCTGCCGGACCTGTTCCGCATCAAGGCCGGCCGGTTCTACGTGCAGCTGGCGAGCGAGCCCGACCGCGAGCGGGTGCTGCGGATCATCGCCGAGCACCTGCCCGCCGACGCGCTCGTCTTCGTCGGCGTCACCGACCCGATCGACCCGCGGGTGGAGACGGCCGAGGAGGTGCGCGACCGGGTGCTGGAAGCGGCCCGGTTCATCCCGGTCGACCGGTTGGGCACGTGCGACGACTGCGGGTTCGCCCCGTTCGCCGACGACACGTCCACCTCCCGTGACACCGCGTTCGCCAAGATCGCCGCACGCGTGCGCGGCACGCGCCTGGCCGAGGAGGCGCTGGGCCTCTGACGACGCCGCGACGCCGGCGCCCCCCCCCCCCCCCGCGGCCGCCGGGGGGGGTCGCCGCCCCCCCCCCGCGCCCGCGGCGGCCCCCACCCCCCCCCCCCCG
>NZ_JBHYXZ010000246.1:5503-8375 GCF_042752395.1 Actinosynnema sp. NPDC059335
GGGTTCCCGACAGTCGCGCCCCGGGGGGGCGGCCCGGGGGCGTGCGCGGGGGGGGGGGGGTTATTGACCGCGCCGGCGCCGGGGGCCACCCCCCCCGCGGCTGCGCCGGCGTCGTCGTTCCCGGGCACCCCCGTTCGCGCGGAGCGGACCGCCACCGTCCACACCGGACCGGGGTGGAGAGCAAGCCACGAGAAGAAGCGCCCCTATCCGTAACGGTGTAATGCATCAGGGTCGGCGCGCCGTCCCCAAGTGACCGCCCCGGCGGGGCACGGAGGGAGTAGTCGGCGCGTCCCCGGCATCGACACGATCGGGACGGGCGGTGACGCGCCGCCCCGCCGAATCGCACGACAGGGGGCGAGGATGACCACGACCACCGGCCGCCTGGCGCGGCTGCCCGGACTGGTGCTGCGGTGCGCCCGGGTCGGCGTCATCGTGTTCGGCTACGGCCTGGTCATCGCGGGCTCCGCGGTCGGCGCGCGGCTGCGGGGCTCGCCCGACGGGCGCGGCCTGCGCGACGGCGACCGGTGGGTCCGGATGCTGACCCGGCTCGGCCCGTCGTACATCAAGATCGGGCAGTTGCTGAGCACGCGGCGCGACCTGCTGCCCGACGAGGTGACCGTGCCGCTCGCCCGGCTCACCGACGGCGCCCGGCCGCCGGGCAGGCGGCGGATCGAGCGCGCCGTCCGGCACGCCTACCGCGACCGGCCCTGGCCGTTCCGCGAGTTCGAGTGGACCCCGGTCGCCGCCGGCAGCATCGCGACCGTCCACGAAGCGGTCACGGTGGACGGTCGCCGGGTCGCGGTGAAGGTGCGGCGACCGGGCATCGAACGCGTGATGTGGCAGGACTTCACCCTGACCTCCGCGGCGATGCGGGCGTTGGGCCTGCTGCCCAGGCTGCGCCGGATGCCGTTCAAGCTCATGCACGGCCAGGTCGGCGGCGCGATCCTGCGCCAACTCGACTTCGAGGCCGAGGCCAGGTCCCTGACCGCCCTGCGGGCCAACATGACCGGCGCCGCCGGCAAGGTCACCATCCCCGCGCCGGTGCCCGAGCTGTGCACGCCCGAGATCGTCGTCATGGACTTCATCGGCGACCTCAGGCGCTTCGAGCCGGGCGAGCTGGACGGCGACACCCGCCGCTCGGTCCAGCGGGCCGTGCTGGGCACGGTGTACGAGATGCTGTTCATCGACGGCCTCGTCCACTGCGACCTGCACCCCGGCAACCTGTACTTCGACCTCAACGCCGACCTGGTGATGCTGGACGCCGGCTTCGTCATCCGGCTGCCGGACCCCGTCCGCCGCTCGTTCGCGGACTTCTTCATCAACATGGCGATGGGCGACGGCTGGTCGTGCGCCCAGATCGTCATCGAGAGCGCGGCCGAGGTCGCCGACGACTGCGACCTGGACGGGTTCCGCGCCGCGCTCGGCGAGCTGGTGGCGGAGACCTCGGGCGCCAAGTCCGGCGAGTTCGACCTGGCCCGCTTCGCCGGCCGCCTGTTCGACCTGCAACGGCGGTTCGGCCTGTTCCCCGCGCCGGAGTTCGCCTTCCCGCTGCTCTCGCTGCTGGTCATCGAGGGCATGATCAAGGGCTTCGACTCCGACCTCGACTTCCAGGCCGAGGCCATCCCCGTCCTGCGCCGCCGCAACATCCCCCGTGACGCCCCATCCGCAGTCGAAAGGTGAGTCGAGCATGGACGCAACCACCTACGTCCGGGTCCCGCTGGTCGAGGAGGGTCAGGCCGAGGGCCGCCTCGCCGAGCTGTACGCCGACATCAAGAGCAGCACCAACCTGCCCTTCGTGCCGGACATGTTCCGCCTGATGTCCACGCGACCCGACCTGCTCGAAGGCGTGGTGGCGGGCTACAAGGGCATGTTCATCACCGGCGTCATGCCGCGGCAGACGCGCGAGCTGATCGCCGCGTGGACGTCGAAGGTCAACGAGTGCCCGTACTGCGTCGGCACGCACAACTTCTTCTTCCAGGCGTTCGGCGGCCCGCAGGAGACGGCCAAGGCCGTCGAGTCCGCGGGCAGCGTGGAGGACCTGCCGGTGGACGAGCGCACCAAGGTGCTGCTGCGCCTGCTGACCAAGCTCTCCAAGGAGGCGTACAGGATCACCGACACCGACTGGCAGGTGGCGCTGGACGCCGGGTGGTCCACCGACGAGCTGCTGGAGGGGTTCTTCATCGCCGGCATGTTCAACTTCATCACGCGCATGGTGGACGGCCTGGGCCTCGGCATGTCGGTCGCGGCGAGCCGCGTGTCGCAGCAGGAGGTCCCCACCGGAGGTGAGGGGTGACCGGGTCGCGCGCGGTCCTGATCACCGGCGTGAACTCCTCGGGCGGCCTGTCCTCCGGCACCGGCCGCGCCACCGCGCTGCGGCTGCACCGCGCCGGCTGGCCGGTCTACGCCACCGGGCGCAACCTGGAGGGCCTCAAGGACCTCGCCGACGAGGGCGTCACGACGCTCCGGGTGGACGTCACCGACGAGGAGTCGATGGCCGCCGCGGTGCAGCGCGTGACCGAGGACCACGGCGCCGTCGGCGTCCTGGTCAACAACGCCGCGTACAGCCTCAACGGCACCATCGGCGAGACGCCGATCGACCAGGTCCGCCGCCAGTTCGAGACGAACCTCTTCGGCCTGTCCCGGATGACGCAGCTCGTGCTGCCCGGCATGCGCGAGCAGCGGTCCGGCCGGATCGTCATGATGTCGTCGATCTTCGGCCTGTTCGCCACCCCGGGCCGGGGCTACTACCAGGCCACCAAGCACGCCCTGGAGGCCAACAGCGACTCCCTGCGGCTCGAGGTGAAGCCGTGGGGCATCAAGGTGGTCATCATCGAGCCGTCGCCGGTGCTGGGCTCGTTCGTGCCCACCACGG
>NZ_JBHYXZ010000247.1:0-8262 GCF_042752395.1 Actinosynnema sp. NPDC059335
GACTCACGCGAGAGTCGTACGTTCACGCCGCGCGTGTCCTACGTTCGGAACAGGCGTGTCCTACGTTCGGGTGCCCCGAGTTCGCCGTTCAGGTCAGGCGCGGGGCGCGGACGACGGCACGGCGGACGCGCGGGCTCAGGTTGGACAGGGCCTCGTGCACGCGGGCGCGCCGCGACCCCTGGCCCACCTCGGCCACCAGGCCGCCCGCCCGCGCCGACCACGGCGGCAGCGTGAACAGCGGCTCCAGCAGGAACAGCGGCAGGAACTCCACGATCCCGTCGTAGATGCCGCACAGGTCGTCCAGCCGGTCCTCCGCGTCGTCGTCCTCGGCCGACTGGTACCACTGCGACACCGCCGCCCGGAACGCCCGCACGGCCTGGCGCAGGAACACCGCCTGCGCCGCCGCCTGGGTGAACTCCGGCGTCCGCAGCCGCCGGTGCACCGCCTCCTGCGTCGTGGTCGGCGCGTGGTCGAACGCCTCCTGGAACATCACGTCGACCTGGGTCAGGTCGTCCAGCGCGTCCACCGCGTCCCGGAACAGCCGCTCCACCTCGCCGGGCAACCGGCCGGCCGCGGGTTCCGCCGCACGGCCCGGCGTCCCGCCCGCCATCGCCTCCAGCTGCCGCTGGATCGCGCCGAGCTGCCGGTCCGACGACGCCCGCACGCCGTCCATGTGCTCGGCCAGGTGCTCGATGAACCCGTAGATGCCCGACTGCTGCCGGGCCAACTGGTCCATCCGCAGCCGCAGCGCGGACATCGGGTCCGTGTCGCCGCCCAACCGCCTGCTCGTCGCGCCCATCAGCGCCTTGAAGTCGTCGGCGAACGTCCGGTCGACGTACACCAGCGGCTCGCCGCCCAGCAGCTCCCGCAACTGGATCGCCACGCCGTCCGCCAGCACCCCGTTGACCAGCAGGATCAGCTCGGCGTCCGGCTCGGCCTCGCGCACCGCCGAGATCCGCCGCACCACCGCGCCCACGTCGGCGTTGTCCAGCAGCGACCCGGTGATCAGCACGGCGCAGCCGGCGCGGTGCTCCGGGAACGTGACCCAGAAGTCCGCCAGCGAGTCCTCGGCCACGCCCAGCAGGTGCCGGTGCAGGTAGTCCAGGCCGCCCGCGTCGAGCAGCCGCCGCACCACGCCGTCGATGTCGTCGGAGCTGAGCGACCCGAACAGCTCGCGCGCCGCCTGCCGCACCATGTCCTCGGTGACCGCGAAGCCGTGCCCCGGCGTGCGGGACGCGTCGTCGGCCATCCGGAACACCCGGTGGCACAGCCGGATCACGTTGCGCGCGTTGCCGCGGGCGAGGTCACGCAGGTAGCGCGCGGTGTCGACGGTGAACGGCGCGAGCTGCGGCGTGCCGAACACCTGCTCCTGTGCCAGCGTGATGAACTCGCGCACCTCGCGCCGGCTGAGCCCGGACATCACCACGGTGAACGGGATGCGCTGCCGCACCGACGGCGGCAGCACGGACTTGAAGTCCGGCAGCCCGCACAGCACCAGGCACGCCCCGGCCTTCGCGAACACCTGCAGCAACGTCTGGAACGCGGCCATCGTGCGCGCCTGCGGCCGGCTGTCGGCGGAGAAGATCTTGTCCAGCTCGTCGATCGCCAGCACGAACCGCCGCTGCCTGCCGCCGAACAGCAGGGCGAACACGCCCATCGCCTCCAGCGCCGCCACCTCGGTGTCGATCGGCGTGGCGATGCCCCGTTCGACCAGCACCTGGTCGGGCGCGCCGCCGAGCAGCCACGACCACACCGAGTGCTCGAACCCCGGCCGCAGCAGCAGCGTGAGCGCGGTGCCGAAGTTCTTGTTGTTGGTGACCTCGCGCAGCGTGTCCTGGACCTTGCGCAGCAGCGCGCTCTCCATCAGGCCGAGCCGCTCGACGACCTCCTGCGGCTCCAACTGCCTGCTGCCCAGCCACTCCAGCATGTCGCTGGTCAGGCCGCTGCTCTGCAGGGAATCGGCGACGATGTCCGCGTAGTACTCGCTGACCTGGGCGCGCACGCCCTCGCGGCCGAGCTTCTGCATGAACCGCCGGTACAGCTCGATGAAGCTCTCCGCGGTCGCGTCGAGGTACAGCGCGTGCGTCGGGTCGGCCAGCACCTCCCGCGCGTGCCGGACCAGCCGCACGGCGAGGTGCGTCTTGCCCGTGCCGTAGTCGCCCAGCACGGCCACGACGGTGCCGGAGCGGTCGCGCCCGCCGCGCGCGGGCGGCGCGTCGAGGTAGGAGGTCAGGTGCGCGAGCGCCTGCCGCGTCGCGTCGGTGGTGATCGCCACGTCGACCGCGTCGGGGTCGGCGTCGAAATCCGTGATCCGGGCGACCGCCATCGGCGAGAAGGGGTTCTTCCGCGGGGGCGGGAGATCGCTGCCAACGCTCATGGCCCATTCCCCAGTCCGGTCCGGGACCTGGTGTTCAGGAACGCCCTGATGTCCTCGACGGTCACCAGGTCGGTCTCGGTGTAACCCAGTCCCGTTTCGAGTTTGTGCTCGTACGTGCCGTGCAGGAAGCGCTGCAACATCGCGACCGACTGGCAGTGCTTGGCCACCAGTTCGATCGCGTCGTCGCTCATCCGCGGGAAGGTCCCGGCGGCCGAGTGGCGGGTGAGCCGGTCTTCGGCGAACCGCTGCGCGTCGCCGGGGTCGAGCGGTCCCACGTGCAGGGTGATCGGCGGGACCCACGTTTCCAGTTGGCGCACGACGTCGGCCACCTCGTCCGTGCCCAGGTACGCGGATTCGGCGAGGAAGAGCACCTTCGCGTTGCTCAGCACCCTGGCGTAGCGGATCACTTCGTCCACCAGCTCGTTCGGGCTCGGCAGCAGCAGGATGAGCGCGACCTCCTCGCGCAGCGCCCGGCCCAGGCGCGGGAACACGCGGCGCGGCACGGTGCGGTCGTCCGCGAGCCGGTCCGCGGCCTCCGGCCGCAGCGCGTCGTGGTCCACCAGCAGGTCGAACATCTGGTCGCAGACCTCGACCGTGCGCTCGTCGATGGACAGCTCCCGGTCGGTCGGCAGGCAGCCCGTCAGGTCCAGCACGACCCCGCGCATGCCGCGCCGCGCCAGCTCGCCCACGACCCAGTCCGCGCACCGGTTGACCAGCGCCGTCTTGCCGCACCCCGACTCGCCGGTGACCAGCACCAGGCGGCCGTACTCGAGCATCACGCCCAGGTCGCCCATGTCCTGCCGGAACTGCCGGAAGGCGTCCTCGGCGCCGTCCACGGGCACGTAGTAGTCGCGGTGCGCGGGCCGGTGCCACGGGCGCAGCGGGCGCATCGGGGTGCTCTCCCAGCCCGGCAGCGGGAACGGGTTGACGCGGCGCGCGGTCACCACGTCCACCTCGCGCACCGACCGTCACGGCCACCGCGAACGGGTGTCGCCCGGTCGGCCGATCCCGGTGGCGGCGTCGGGCCGGTCACGCGCGACAGCGCGGCGGCTCGACCGGCCCGCCCGCGGTCCATGCCCACCCCCGTCGCCTCACGGCGGCACAACGAACGCTTCAGCCTACCGACGGAGAGTCGCACACCCGCGCCGGTTCGTTAACCCGGATACCCGATCGGCCCAGTCGCGTTCCTGCTGTCGGGAGTGGACGGAGTCGTCCCGGTGACCGCCTCACCACGCGGACGGCGCGTAGTCCTTCAGGAAGCACCCGTACAGGTCCTCGCCCAGTTCGCCGCGCACGATCGGGTCGTACACCCGGGCCGCGCCGTCGACCAGGTCCAGCGGCGCGTGGAACCCCTCCGCGGCCAGCCGCACCTTCGTCGGGTGCGGCCGTTCGTCGGTGATCCAGCCGGTGTCGACGGCGGTCATCAGGATGCCGTCTGTCGTCAGCATCTCCTCGGCGCTGGTGCGGGTCAGCATGTTCAGCGCGGCCTTGGCCATGTTGGTGTGCGGGTGGCCCGGCCCCTTGTACGCGCGGCTGAACTGCCCCTCCATCGCCGAGACGTTCACCACGTACTTGCGGCGCGCGGGCGAGGCGGCCATCGCCGGGCGGAGTCGGGAGATCAGGATGAACGGCGCGGTGCTGTTGCAGAGCTGCACCTCCAGCAGCTCCACCGGGTCGACCTCGTCCACCCGCTGGACCCAGCTGTTCACGGCCGCCACGTCGGGCACCAGGCCGCCCGCGTCGATCTCCCGGGAGCCGGCGGTCAGCGCCAGCGCCGTCACCGCCGGGATGGTGTCGGCCAACGTGCCGGCCAACGCCACCGGGTGCGCGGAGACCGTGTGCCCGAACGTCACCAGCTCCGGGAGCGGACCCGGCGGCAGGGGCGCAGACTCGGCCGCGACCAGCGGCGCGTAGGCGTCGGCCGACCGGCGCACGGTCTGCGCGGCGTTGTTGATCAGGATGTCCAGCGGTCCGGCGGCGGCGACCGAGTCGGCCAGCTGGACCACCTGGGCCGGGTCGCGCAGGTCGATGCCGACCACGCGCAGCCGGTGCAGCCAGTCGGCGCTGTCGGGCATGGACGCGAACCGGCGCACCGCGTCGCGCGGGAACCGGGTCGTGATGGTGGTGTGCGCGCCGTCGCGGAGCAGCCGCAGCGCGATGTACATGCCGATCTTGGCCCGGCCGCCGGTGAGCAGGGCGCGCTTGCCGGTCAGGTCGGCGCTCTGGTCGCGCTTGGCCCGGTTCAGCGCCGCGCAGTCCGGGCAGAGCTGGTGGTAGAACGCGTCCACCTCGGTGTACCGGCGCTTGCACGTGTAGCAGGACCGGGCGCGCAGCAGCGTGCCCGCCTTCGCGCCCGGCTCGGGCTCGCGCAGCAGCAGGCCGCGCGTCTCGTCGTCGATGCGGGACGGCGAGCCGGTCGCGGTCGCCTCGATGACCGCCCGGTCGGCGGCGGTGACGGAGGCGCGGCGTTCGGCCTTGCGGCGCTTGCGGAGGCTCTTCCAGATGCCGGCGGTGGCCCGGCGGACGGCTACCGCGTCGGGGTGCTCGGTGTCCAGTTCGTCCACTTGGGCGAGCACCCTTAGGGCGATTTCCAGCTCGGCGGGGTCAATCGACACGCCCAGCACTCTACCTGCGGCGAAATTCGCCCCCGGACGGGTGAAATTCGCGTGAGGCACCGCTAGGGTGCCCGGCATGCCTACTGCGGGTACCGGCCCACGGGTGCGGCGACTGGCCCACCCCGACGCCGACATCCGGGCGCGTGCCCTCGGCCTGCCCCGCGGCCGCCCGGTCCTCGCCGTGTTCGGCTCGACCGACGCCCTGGGCACCGACCTCGCCGCCGCCGTGCTGCCGGTGCTGCGCGCGGTGCTCGCCGCGGCGGCGAAGGCCGACGCGGTCGTGGTCACGGCGGGCGCCGACGTCGGCGTCACGCACCTGGTGGGCCTGGCCGCCGAGTCGCTGGAGGGCCGGTGGCCACGGCTGGTGGGCGTCGCGCCGTCCGGCCGGGTGGCCGCGGAGGACGCCGAGCCGGCCGAGGGTGAGGTGCGGCTCAACGTGAACCACGACACGGCGGTGCTCGTGCCGGGCTCGACGTGGGGCGAGGAGGTGCCCGCCCTGTTCCGCGCGGTGGACGCCGTGGCCGGGGCGAAGCGCCCGGTGCTCGCGCTGCTGATCGGCGGCGACGACCGGGCGCGGGCCGCGTTGGTCGACCACCTGGGCCGCGACCGGCCGCTGCTCGTGCTGGGCGGCACCGGGGCGCTGGCCGACGAGATCGCCGGCGGCCGGCTCCGCGACACCCCGGTCGACCGGACCGCACCCGCCGACGGCGAGCCCGTCCGGACCGCTGCCGTCAACGCCGCCACCGGGGCCGGAGCCGCGGGGACCGTCGCCGACACCGCTGCCGCCAAGGCCGTCACCGGGGCCGGAGCCGCCGGGACCGCCGCCGGCACCGCTTCCCCCGAGGCCGTCGCCAAGACCGAACCCGCCGGGACCGCGGCCGGCACCGGGACCGCACCCGACCACGACGACCTCGCCGTGCTCGTGCGCAGCGGCCAGGTGGCCGCGGTGCACCTGGACGAGGGCCCGGACAAGGTCGTGGCCGTGCTGCGCCGGATCCTGGGCAACCGCCCCGGGACCAGGCCGCGGGCCGACGTGCCGCCGCCCGCCGTGTGGCCGCGGCTGCGGTTCCGGGAGCCCGAGCCGCGTCCCGTGATCGACCCCGGCTACGTGCTCGACTACCCGCTGCTCGCCGACGCGATCCACGAGGCCAACCGGGTGGTCGCGCCCGCGCTGCACGAGTGCGAGGTCGCCGCCCTCCGCGCCCGCGAGCGCGCCCGCCTGCTGGTGGTGCTCGCCGTCGCCGCGGGCTTCGGCGCGACGGTGTTCGCCGCGTTGCAGGTCTGGCTGCGGGACGTGCCGTGGCCCGGCGTGCTGCTGGCCGTGTCCGGCGCGGCGGCGGCGGTGCTCGCGGTCGTCGCCCGCGGCGGCGAGGACCCGGACGCCCGCGTCCGCGCCGAGCGGCTGCGCGCCCTGTACTTCGACCACCTCGCCGCGCCACCCGCGGCCGACGACGCCGAGCGCGAGGAACGCGCCCGCGAGTTGGCCGCCGCCGTGGCGCGGTGCCGGCACGAATCGGTGAGCCGCCCATGACCCGCGTCGCACCCCCCGCGTCGGTGGCCGACGACCACCGCGAGCAGTTCGTCCGCGCCTACCTGCGCCACCGGGTCGGCGAACGGCTCGCCGGGTTCGAGCAGGCCCGCGCCCGCTACACCACCGCCCGGCGGTGGACGACCGGCCTGACCGTGCTGCTGTTCACCGCCGCCGCGGCGTTGGGCGCGGTCGCCGTCGCGGACGGCCGGCACCGCGCGCTGTGGGCGTTCCTGGCCGCGGTCGCGGCGGCCCTGGCCACCGCCGTCACGGTCTGCGAGTCCGCGTTCTCCTTCCACGCGCTGTCACGCCGGTCCGCCGACGGCGTCGCGCTGCTGCACCTGTTGCAGGCCCACGGCGCGCCCGAGGGCGAGGACGGCGTCAACGCGTTCCGCGCCGAGGTCGAGAGCGTGCTCCGGCACGCCGACCGCTGACCGCCGAGCACGCCGCCGTGGCCACCGTGGACGACGTCCGCCGCATCGCGCGGTCGTTGCCGCGCACGGAGGAGGCGGTGGTCCGGGACCGGGTGAAGTTCCGGATCGGGCGGATCGTCTACCTCGCCCTCTCCCGCGACGAGCGGACGCTCGGTTTCGCCTTCCCGAAGGACGAGCGGGACGCGCTGGTCGCCGCCGACCCGGCGAAGTTCCGCCTGCCCGCGCCGTCCGACCTGCGGTACCACTGGGTCGAGTGCGCCCTGGCCGAGGTCGACGTGGACGAGCTGACCGAACTCGTGGTGGACGCGTGGCGGATGTGCGTGCCCAAGCGCGTGGCCGCCGAGCACCCGGGTCGGTAGGCGCGCCGGACCCGTCCCCCCGGCGGAACCGCGGCCTCCCGGGAACCGTCACAGTCGCGTCCATCTCGGTGCAGGGTCGACGCGACTGGGGGCGGTGTGGAGTTCCTGATCCTGGGTCCGGTCGAGGTGCGGCGGGACGGGGCGCAGCCGCGGTCGCCGCGCCGCAAGCCGAGCCAGGTCCTGGCCGTGCTGGCGGCGCACTGCGGCCGGCGGGTGCCGGTGGACCGCCTGCTGGACCTGGTGTGGGGCGAGTCCCTGCCGCCGCGGGCCCGCAAGTCGCTCCAGGTGCACGTCTCCGCGCTGCGCGGCGAGGGCGTGCCGGTCGCGCACCAGGACGGCGGGTACGTGCTGCGGGCCGAGCCGGACCAGGTCGACGCGCTCCGGTTCCGCGACCTGACCGCGCGGGCCGCCGCCACCGCCGACCTGGAACGGCGGCGCGACCTCTACACCCGCGCGCTGGCCCTGTGGCGGGGCACGCCGGTGGCGGGCGCGGAGTCCGAGCCGCTGCGGTCCTGGCTGTGCGCGCCGCTGGAGGCGCAGCACCTGGCCGCCCTCGAAGCGGCCATCGCGACCGACCTGGCGCTGGGCAGGCACGCCCAGGCGGCGCAGGCGCTGACGACGCTGGTGGCCGAGCACCCGCTGTCGGAGAACCTGCGCCAGCAGCTCATGACGGCGCTGCTGGCCTGCGGCCGGCGGACCGAGGCGTTGCGCGTCTTCCAGGACATGCGCCGCACGCTGGCCGACGAGCTGGGCGTGCCGCCGGGGCCGCGGCTGCGCGAGCTGTACCGCGCGGCGCTGGGCGTTTAGGCGCGGCTTTACCGCACGTCGTTAGCGTCGGGCCGCCGGATGCCCGGTGACGGGGTTACGCGGCCCCGCGCGCTGCGCGGGCGGCCCCCCACCCCCCCCCCCGCAGCCCAATAGGCGGTGCCCCCCCACACCGCCCCCACTA
>NZ_JBHYXZ010000248.1:0-8112 GCF_042752395.1 Actinosynnema sp. NPDC059335
GTATACAGAGATTTGGATGTGTGTCGTGGGCTCGGATTTGTGTATAAGAGACAGACCCGTAAGGGCCCCATGTCAAATCGAGCCGAACCGCACCACCACGCTCCTCACCCCGACCCCGACCCCGCAACCGAACCCACCCCCACCAACTCCCGCTCCACCACCGGCTCCCGCCGTCGCACCGTCGTCGCCGCCATGCCCGCGATCACCAGCACCGCCGCCCCGAGCCGAACCGGCGTCACCGCCTCACCCAGCAACAACCACCCGGACAACATCCCCGCCACCGGCACCAGCAGCGCGAACGGCACCACGGCGCTCGCCTCGTACGTCCGCAGCAACAGGTTCCACAACCCGAACCCGAGCAGCGTCGACACCCAGGCGATGAACAGGATCGCCCCCACCCCGGTCCAACTCAGCCCCCGTACCGCCGCCAGGTCGGCGCTCCACCCCTCGAACACGAGCGACAGCCCGAACAACGGCAGCACCGCCACCGCGCTGACCCACACGATGAAGTTGAGCGGGTCCGGCGGTCGGGCGTAGCGGGTGGCGACGTTGGCCAGGCCCCACGCCACCGCACCCAGCACCACCAGCAGGAACGCGCCGATCGGGCTGCCGACGCCGTAGTCGAAGCCGATCACCGCGATCCCCACGGCGGCCACGGCCATCCCCGCCAACTGCACCGGCCGCGGGCGTTCCCGCAGCAGCACGGCGGCGAACAGCACGGTGAAGAACACCTGGCTCTGCAACATCAGGGACGACAACCCGGCCGGCATCCCGGCGGCCATCCCGACGAACAGCAACCCGAACTTCGCCACGCCCAGCGCCAACGCCACCGCGACGACCCACTTCCACGCCACCTTGGGCCGCCCGACGAACCACAGCGCGGGCACGGCGGCGGCCAGGAACCGCAGCGCGGAGAACAGCAGCGGCGGGAAGTCGCGCAGACCGACCTTGATGACGACGAAGTTGACCCCCCAGATGGTGGCGACGAGCACCGCGATCGCGACGTGACGTGGTTTCACGTCCCCGAGTCTCAGCCGTCCCACCGTTTAGCACTAGCGATGATTCTTTAAGCTTTGGGTTTAGGATCGCTACATGTTGGATCTCGGACGGCTCCGCGCGCTGCACGCGGTGGCCCAGCACGGCTCGGTCGGCGCGGCGGCGACGGCGTTGGGCTACACGCCCTCGGCGGTCTCGCAGCAGATCGCCAAGCTGGAGCGCGAGACCCGCACCACGCTGCTGGAGCGCCGTGGCCGGGGAGTCGCGCTGACCGACGCGGCGCACCTGCTGTCGGCCACCGCCAAGCAGGTGCTCGCGCTGGTCGAGCACGCCGAGGTGGCGTTGGAGGAGCAGCGCGGCGCGGCCGTGGGCGAGCTGCGGGTCGGGGCGTTCGCCACGGCGGCCCGCGGCCTGCTGCCCGCGACGCTCGTCCGGCTGGCCGAGCGGCACCCGCAGCTCGACGTGCGGCTGGTCGAGCTGGACCCGCCGGTCGGCCTGGAGGCGGTGGCGCGCGGCGAGCTGGACCTGGCCGTCACGCACGACTGGGTCAACGCACCGCTGGCCGTGCCGGAGCCGGTGTCGCGGACGCGCCTCGGCGAGGACGTCGCCGACGTGCTGCTCCCGGCCGGGCACCCGTTGGCGGACCGGGAGTCGGTGGTGCCGGAGGACCTGGCCGGCGAGCGGTGGATCTGCCAGCCGGAGGGCACGATCTGCCACGACTGGCTGGTGAACACCTTCCGCGGCGCGGGCATGGAGCCCGACCTGGCCTACCGGATCGCCGAGTACGAGACGCAGTTGGCGTTGCTGGCCAAGGGGATCGGCGTGGCGCTGCTGCCCCGGCTGGGTCGCGGGGCGTTGCCGGACTCGGTGCGGGCGGTGCCGTTCCGGCCGACGCCCACCCGCCGGGTGTTCGCGGTGTGGCGGACGCAGGCCACCCGCCGCCCCGCCGTGACCGCCACGCTGGCCGCGTTGCGGGACTGCTGGGACCAGCGGGAGACGGCTTGAGCAAGACGGGACCGCTTGGGCAAGACGGGACCGCTTGGGCAAGACGAGACCGCTTGGGCAAGACGAGACCGCTTGGGCGAGGCGGTACGGCTCGAGCGAGGCCGGACGGCTTGACCGGGTAACGATCAGGCATCCGGCCGTTACGCCGCGCCCGGTTCCGGCGACCAACGATGTGGGAGCGGGGGAGCACGAGCCACTCACCAGGGGGTCTCCCGCGGAAATCCGCCGCCGTGGGAGACCTCCGCCCCGAGGTGCGAGCCCTTACCGCCGGTCGAGGCCGTGGAAGAACGCCCGGACGTCCTCGACCAGCAGGTCCGGCTGCTCCAGCGCCGCGAAGTGCCCGCCCCGGTCGAACTCCGTCCACCGCACGATGTTGTCGGTGCGCTCGGCGATCCGCCGCACGGGCAGCACGACCTCTCGCGGGAACACGGCCACGGCGGTCGGCGCGGACGAGGGCTCGTACCCGTTCCACATGGCCGCGGCCTCCTTGTAGAGCCGGGCGGACGAGCCGGCGGTGCCGGTGAACCAGTAGACGGACACGTTGGTCAGCAGCAGGTCGCGGTCCACCGCGTCCTCGGGGCGGTCGGTGGAGTCGGTCCACTCCTTGAACTTCTCCGCGATCCACGCGAGCTGGCCTACGGGCGAGTCGTGCAGCCCGTACGCGACCGTGTGCGGCCGGGTGCCCTGGAGCTGCACGTAGGCGGACTTCTCCCGGAACGTCGCGTTCCAGGCCAGCCGCTCCAGGTCGGCGTCCGTGAGCCCGGACGTGTCGTCGCCCGGGAAGGTGAGCAGCAGGTTGAGGTGCACGCCGACGACGTGCTCGGCGTCCACGATGCCCAGCTCGCGGGAGATCGGCGAGCCCCAGTCGCCGCCCTGCGCGCCGTAGCGGCCGTAGCCGAGCCGGCGCATCAGCTCCGCCCAGGCGCGGGCGATGCGCGGCACGTCCCAGCCCTTCTCGCGGGTCGGCCCGGAGAAGCCGAAGCCGGGAATGGACGGGATCACCAGGTGGAAGTCCCGTGACAGCGGCTCGATCACGCCCAGGAACTCCACCACGGAACCGGGCCACCCGTGGGTCAGCACGATCGGCAGCGCGTCCGGCCGCGCCGAGCGCACGTGCAGGAAGTGCACGGTCTGGCCGTCGATCGTGGTGGTGAACTGCGGGTGGGCGTTGAGCTTCGCCTCCCACGCGCGCCAGTCGTAGCGGTGCAGCCAGTGGTCGGCCAGCTCGCGCAGGTAGGGCAGCGGCACGCCGTAGTCCCAGCCGGCGTCGGGCAGGTCGACCGGCCACCGCGTGGCGGCGAGGCGGGCCCGCAGGTCGTCGAGGTCGGCCTGCGGGATCTCGACCCGGAACGGCGTGATGGCATCGGTGTCGGCGGACGTGCCGGCATCGACGTCGGCGGACGTGCCGGTGGACGTGTCGGTGCCGGCACCGGTGGACGTGTCGGTGTCGGCCGACGTGCCGGCGGCGGTGGCGGCAGTCGTGCCGGTGGCGGTGGGGAGTGCGCCGGTGGAGGTGGCCGCGGAGGCCGTTGCGCTCATGACTGCGAGCGTAGGACCGATCACGGACGGTTTCGATCCGTGATCCGGTCGCCGTCGTCAGTCCTTGTGGCGCTCCAGCAGCTCCTCCAGGAAGCCGCCCGCCTCGGCCGCGGCCCGCGCCGCGTCGCGGTCGCGCACCGCCTCCACCAGGCCGGTGTGCGAGACCTGGTCGTCCTCGTGGTCGTTCTCCACGGTGGCCGTGATGCTGGCCCGGACCGCCTCGGTCAGGCCCTGGTACAGCTCGGCCAGCAGGGTGTTGTGCGAGCACTGGACGAGCAGCACGTGGAACGCGGTGTCCCGCTCGACCAGCCGCGCCCAGTCCTTGGCGGCCAGCGCTTCGTCCCGCTCGGCCAGCAGCTCCTCCAGGCGGCGCACCTCGTCGTCGGTGCGGTGGGTGGCGGCCAGGCGTGCGCCCTCGACCTCCAGCGTGCGGCGGACCTGCAGCACCTCCAGCAGCTCGTTGCCGCACAGCCGGCGGACGGCCCCGGACAGCTCGCTGGTCGCGCGGACGAACGTGCCGTCGCCCTGGCGCACCTCCAGCAGCCCGGCGTGGGACAACGCGCGCACCGCCTCCCGCACGGTGTTGCGGCCCACACCCAGGGCGGTGACCAGCTCGGGCTCCGGCGGGATCCGGCGTCCGACCGGCCATTCACCGGCGGTGATCGCGCCCCTCATCTGGTCGATCACCTGGTCGACGAGCCCGGCCCGCCGAGTAGTGGCCAACGGCACAGCGCCATCCTTTCATCCGAACATCCCATGTCTGCGATAGTAGCCGCGTGCCAATCCAGCAGACCCGGCCAGACTGGTCATCGTCGACTGCCCACATTGCCACCGATCCCGGTGCCAACGCGACGATCGCCGACCATCCTGGCCGCACCGCCGGGGGTGAGGTGCGCCGTACCCGTCAAGTTGCCCTGGTCGGCAGCACCCTGTTGGCGATCGGCGTAGCGCTGGCCGCGGCCAACCTGCGGCCGGCGGTCACCAGCCTGGCCTCCGTGCTGGGCGACGTGCGCGCCTCGCTGGGCGTCTCGACCGCGTGGACGAGCCTGCTCACGGCCGTGCCGACGCTGTGCTTCGGGTTCGCCGCGTTCCTCGCGCCGTGGCTCGGGCGACGGCTCGGCATGGCGCGGGCGGTCGGGCTGTCGCTGCTGGTGCTGACGGTCGGCCTGGTGCTGCGGGTGGTGGACGGCCCGGCGGCGGTGCTCGGCGGCACGTTCATCGCGTGCGCGGGCATCGCGGTGTGCAACGTGCTGATCCCGGTGGTGGTCAAGGAGTCGTTCCCGACCCGGGTCGGCCTGGTGACCGGCGTCTACACCGCCGCGCTCGCGGCCGGTGCGGCGGTCGGCGCGGCGATCACCCCGGGACTGGAGTCGGCCCTGGGGTCGTGGCGGTTGGCCGTCGGCGCGTGGGCGTTCCTGTCGCTGGCGGCGCTGCTGGTGTGGTCGGCGGGCGCGCGGCACGGTGCGGCGTCGGCGCGGCCGGTGGCGCGGAAGGCGGGCGCGGGCCGCTCGATGTTCCGCAGCCCGTTGGCGTGGGTGATCACCGTGTTCTTCGGCCTGCAGTCCCTGCTCGCGTACACGGTGATGGGCTGGCTGCCGCAGATCCTGGGCGACGCGGGGGTGGGGCGGACCACGGCCGGCGTGCTGCTGGCGATCACGATGGTGCTGGGCGTGCCGGTGAGCCTCGTCGTCCCGCCGCTGGCGGCGCGGTGGCGCAGCCAGTCCGGGATGGTGCTGGTGCTGGGCGTGCTCTCGGTGCTGGGCGTGCTGGGGCTGGCCCTGGCCCCCGCCGCCGCGCCCGGGTTGTGGGTCGTGCTGATCGGGGTGGGCATGGGGATCTTCCCGCTCGCCCTGGTGATGATCTCGTTGCGCACGTCGTCCGGTGCGGACACCGCCCGGCTGTCGGCGATGGCGCAGAGCATCGGTTACCTGATCTCCGCCACCGGGCCGTTCGCGTTCGGCGTGCTGCGGGGCGCGACCGGCACCTGGACGGTGTCCATGCTGGTCCTGGTGGGTCTGCTGGTCCTGCTGACCGGGCTCGGGTGGATCGCCGGGCGTCCGCGGACGGTGTAACTGATAACGCCTCGTGTTGCGAGGGCGATGTGTCGATTACGGACACGAACGGGGAGACCCGGCTGCGCGAGGGGTCGGCCGGGTCTCCCCGTGGAACTTCGTGGGGCTCGCGGATCGTGTGGGCTCGTGACGGCGTGGGCTCGCGTGGCTCGCGGGGTTCGTGACCTCCGCGGGCTGTGCTGACCGTGCCGCGTGGCGTGGCTTCGCTTCGCCGAGCCGCGCGTCGGTCAGTGCGCGTCGGTCAGTGCAGCGGCAGGTTCAGCAGCGCGTTCTCGATCACCTCGGGCATCGCCGGGTGGATCCAGTACTGGCCGCGCGCCATGGTCCGGGCGTCCAGGCCGAAGCTCATCGCCTGGATCACCGGCTGGATCACGCTCGACGCCTGCGGCCCGATCACGTGCGCGCCCAGGATCAGGCCCGTGTCCGGGTCGGCCAGCACCTTCGCGAACCCGGTCGTGTCCTCCATCGCCCAGCCGTACGCGATGGACGCGTACGCCTGCGACGCCGCCACGTACCGCACACCGCGCTCGACGGCCTGCTCCTCGGTCAACCCGACCGACGCGATCTGCGGCGACGAGAAGACGGCGGCCGGCACGAACCGGTGGTCGGAGGAGATCGGCTCGTCCGGGTGCAGCAGGTTGTGCTGCACGACCCGCGCCTCGTGGTTGGCCACGTGCTTGAGCTGGTACTCCGAGCTGATGTCGCCCAGCGCGTAGATCCCCTCGACGGAGGTGCGCTGGTGCGCGTCCACCACCACGCGGCCGTCGGGGTGCACGTCCACGCCGGTGGCGGCCAGGTCGAGGAGGTCGGAGTTCGGCGTGCGGCCGACCGCGACCAGCAGCTCCTCGGACTCCACGACCTCCTCGCCGTCCGGGCCCTCCAGGTGCAGCCGCACCACGCCGTCGACCCGCTCGGCCCGCACCGCCTTGCGCTTGAGCCGCACGTCCCACTTCTCGGCCGCCAGCTCGGTGAACCGGGTGGCGACCTCGCGGTCCTCGTGGCGCAGGAGCAGGTCCGACCGCGCGATGACGGTCACCGCCACCCCGAACGACGAGAACACGTGCGCGAACTCCGCCGCGACGAAACCGCTGCCCAGGATGGTGAGGCGCGGGGGCAGCTCGTCCAGCCGCATGATGGTGTCGCTGGTGTGGTAGCCGACCGAGTCGAGGTCGGCGACGTCCGGGATCACCGGGCGGCTGCCCGCGGCCAGCACGAACCGGTCCGCGGTGATCACCTCACCGGTGCCGGTGTCGAGGGTCTTCGGGCCGGTGAACCGCGCCGTGCCCGGGTAGACGGTGACGTTCGCGTTCTCCTCGGCCCGCCAGCGGCGGCCGCCCTCGGAGATGGGGTCGATGCGGCCGAAGATGCGGTCCCGCACGTCGGCCCACCGCACGCCGTCCAGGTGGGCGTCCACGCCCAGCCGCGCGCCCGAGGCGGGCGCGGCGGCGACGTCGGCGGTGTGCACGAACATCTTCGTGGGGATGCACCCGACGTTCAGGCACGTGCCGCCGAAGACGCCCTTCTCGACGATCGCGATGTTCCAGCCGGCGAACCGCTCGTCCGCGATGGAGTTGCCGGAACCGGTGCCGATGATGACCAGGTCGAAGTGCCTCACGTCGTGCTCCAACCCGCGACGTGAGGCACTTGTTCCCGGCATCGGTGCGTGTGTCCGCGCGACGTGCAGGTCGGTGCGTGTGACGACGTGCACGTCGGTGGTGTGTCCGCGCGACGTGCGGGTGGGTGCTGGTGTCGGTGCCGTGTGGTGGGCGCGGGCGTCAGTGCGCGTAGGTCGGCACGAGGATCGCGCGGGCCAGCGTGTGGAACGCCAGGTTGAAGCTCACCACGGCGGGGGAGGCGTCGCCGTCCACGTCCAGCTTCTCGACGTCCACGGCGTGCACCACGAAGTAGTAGCGGTGCACCTGGTCGCCGGGCGGCGGCGCGGCCCCGCCGAACGCGCGGGTGCCGAAGTCGCTGCGCACGTGGAACGCGCCTCCGGGCAGCGCGTCGTCCGAGCTGCCCGCGCCGGTGTCCAGCGAGGTGACGGACGCCGGCAGGTTCACCACGACCCAGTGCCAGAAGCCGGACGGCGTGGGCGCGTCCGGGTCGAAGCAGGTGACGACGAAGCTCTTGGTCTCCTCCGGGAAGCCGGTCCAGCTGAGCTGCGGTGAGGTGTTGCCGCCCTCGAACAGGTGCGCCTCGGACAGCGGTTGGCCGTCGGACACGTCGGTCGAGCTGACGGTGAACGACGCCACCTGCGGGAGCAGGGCGTAGGGGTCGGGCGCGACGGGGCGCTCGAGGCTCATCAGGTCCTCCACACGTGATCTTGCGGGACAGACCCGGTTGACCTTATCGGCGGAGGTGGGTGGTTGCAGGGGTGGCGGGGGGTGAGGGGTGAGGTGGGGTGGGGGTTCCGGGGGGTGCTGAGTGCGGTCCGGGGGGGGGGGGGGGGGTGTGCGGGACGGGCACCCAGCAGGGGGGGGCCCACGGAGGCGGCGGGGGC
>NZ_JBHYXZ010000249.1:0-7900 GCF_042752395.1 Actinosynnema sp. NPDC059335
CTGGCACACCGCTCAGGCCCGGCCAGCTACCATCCCGGCGGCACCGACCGCATCCAGGTAACAACCGCCTCGGGTTATCGGGGGAAGCTCAGATGTCGTCATCAATGGTGACGGGCTCGTCGGCGCGGTTGTCACCGCTGAAGTAGTAGACGTCGAGCGGTGTAACGACGGGCTCCTCCTGCGGAAGGCCCTGGCACATCTCGTTGTCGACCACGAGTTCGCCCACGTGGCGGTCGGTGCTCACGGCGGCCCGCCGTAATTCCAGGTCTGGCCGGTGCCCCGGTACTGCTCGACCGGGATGGACTGCCGTCCGTCGGGCAACAGGTCGCGGCAGAGGGTGCCGTGGAGGTGGTCGACTTCGTGGGCGACCAGCCGGGCCATGCCGCGATCGAAGACGGTGATCTTCTTCTCGCCGGTGATGTCGGTGTGCTCGACGTGGATCTGCATTGGCCGGGGAACCAGGCAGCGGACGTCGAAGAAGCTCAGGCAGCCCTCGTACTGCTCGTCGGTCTCGGTGCCGCTCTCGATGATCGAGGGATTGAGCAGGGTGATCGGCCGGCCGGTGCCGGGCGGGCGGACGAGGGCGGCGGCGCGGTCGATGCCGACCTGGGGCGCGGCGATGCCCATGCCCTTGCCGAAGGTGTGAGCGTGGGCGATGCGTTCGGCGGCGGAGTGCAACTCGGTGATGACTCGGCGGGCGTCCTCGGCTTCGGCGGGCAGGTCGAAGGGGCGGGCGGCGCGGCGCAGCAGGGGATCGCCATCTTGGACCACGCCCAGGGCGGCCATGGTCTCACTGGGACGTGCGGGGGTGATGTCGGTGGTCGTGCGGCCGCGGAAGTCCCATTCGAGTCGGTAGCGGGCGTGCGGGGGTGGGTCCTGGCATGACCAGGCGAAGATGACCCGGTCGCCGTCGGTGGTGCGGTGGATGGCGGTCGGGAAGGGCATGGCGTCGGCGGTCATGGAGGTGTGCAGGCCCCACACCACCGGGGCGAGGTCGGTGGGGAAGTCCAGCGAGACCGACAGCTTCGCGGTGGGCAACCGGATGGCGCGTTGGAACCAGTTGCCCCAGTGCTCGTCGCGGACGGTGTACTCGTACTCGATCCAGGTCGACTCGCCGGGGTAGAGCGGGAAGTGGCCGGTGTCGCCGGCGAAGTGCAGCCAGACTTCTTTGAAGGCGTCGCGGTCGTGGTGGACGCTCCAGCTCATCGGTTCGGACCGGTCCTGGCCGTGCCAGGCGTGCAGGTCGATCTCGTCCCAGGTGAGCGGGTTCTCGCTGTAGAGGCGGTTGGACCGTTCGGGGTCGCCGGGGTAGCGGTCGACGGAGATGCGGATCAGGTAGCGGGTGATGGGCTCGGTACCACCGTTGACCAGGCGGCGGCGTTGGGTGAGCCGGTAGGTGTGCCCGTCGTAGTGCAGGGTGGCGTCGTCGTGGTCGACCACCAGGCTGCCCGCTGCGGACTGGTCGGTAGGGAACGGCAGCGGCGGACGGGGCTTGCCGGTGCGACCGGCTTCGAACTCGCGGAACGCGGTGCGCAGGGCCCCGCCTGACTTCAGTGCGGCGTCGGCGTGCAGCGCGAACTCCCGTGACGGGCGCTCGTGGCCCGACTCCACTTTGGACACGTATGAGCGGTCGTAGCCCATCAACTTGGCCAGCGCGGTGCGGGACAAGCTCCGCACGTCACGCCAACGGGTGAGTTCCGCCGCGAAGGCGTTGGTCTCACCGCTGTCCCCGTTCGTCGAACGCGCCCCGCCGGTCACGACAACACCCCGCTTCTCTGACTGTGAGTAGGCGTGAACCCACCGTGAGTCACCGCTCAGCCTAGAGGCACACCCGGACCAGCTGGTGTTGTGGACCGTATTCAGACGTGGTGGCAGATCGCCTCTGGGATGCAACACCGCCCGTCGGGTCGATGCCGATCCGTCCGGAACGACGAGAGGAGTGGGAGCGTTCCGCTGGTAGGAACCGCTATACCGGCACGTCGGTGTGGCGCTTGTGCGGGCTGCGGTGCCACCGCTGCCCGTCGCGCCCGACCAGTGGTCCGACCTGGCCGACATCCAAGCCAGGGTGCGTTCGGCGAAGTCTTGGCCGGTCCCGGTCGCCGACTTCGCTGCCGGGTCGTCGTTGCGCCGCCGAAGTGGTCCAGCTCGGCTGCGACGCCCTCTTCGACGCTGATTGTTCACCGGTGCGGCGTGCCGTTCTCGCTGCGGTGCCCTGTTGGCGGTGGATGAGAACGCGGTTATCCGGCAAATTCGGTTGTGCTGTTCGCATCGAAGGAAATGAGGTTGAGGTGAACGATCTCTCGTTTATTTGGTTGGAGATCACTGGCAAGTGTCAATTGCGGTGCTCTCACTGCTACGCGGAGTCGGGGCCGGGCGGCAACGACGGTGTGATGACTCCGGGGGACTGGGAGAGTGTCATCGACCAGGCCGGCAGGATCGGCGTTGAAATGGTGCAGTTCATCGGCGGGGAGCCGACGTTGCACCGTTCCTTGCCCGATTTGGTGAACCGCGCCCTGGGCCGCGGCCTGCGAGTCGAGGTGTTCAGTAACCTGGTGCACGTGTCGCCACGGCTCTGGGAGCTCTTTGCTCGACCTGGCGTTCAGCTCGCCACGAGCTACTACAGCGACCGTCCGGACGAACACGAGGGCATCACCAAGGTGCGGGGTAGCCACGAGCGCACCAAGGCCAACATAGTGGAGGCGTTGCGCCGTTCGATCCCGCTCCGCATCGGGGTGACCGACCTCCGAGACGGACAACGCGTCGAGCAGGCACGCGGTGAGCTCGCCGCGCTGGGGTTCGAGGGCGAGGTGCGCGTCGACCACTTGCGAGGGGTCGGACGCGGAGCGCGCGCCATGGCCTCCGACTCGTCTGCGCTGTGCGGGCAGTGCGGTGACGGGAAGATCGCGGTCGCCGCGGACGGCTCGGTGTGGCCGTGCGTGTTCTCGCGTTGGCTGCCGGTGGGTAACGTGCGGCTTGCTCCGCTTGTCGAGATCCTGAACGGACCAACCATGCTGGCGACGACGACTGCGTTGGCCGAGCGGTTCGCGCAACGACCGGTGTCGCCGTGTGTGCCGAACATGTGCGACCCGCAGTGCGGGCCGAGTTGTGGTCCGGCGTGCAACCCTGCGGGCAACTGCACGCCCAAGGGGAAATGCGTCCCGACCGAGTACTGATCAAGGACAGCCCATGCTTGCCCGCCGCGCGTACATCCCCGACGACCTGCTGCCCTCCGGCCTTCCGGATTCACGACCGTGGCCGCTCACCGTGCCGTGCGTGGCGCAGATGGCCGAGGAAGGCATGGTCTTCGAGCGGCCGATCACCTTCCTGGTCGGGGAGAACGGTTCGGGGAAGTCGACCCTGGTCGAGGCGTTCGCCGAGGCGTGGGGGCTGGACGCGCGCGGCGGGCGAGCGGGTCGCAAGTACGTCAACGACCGGCCGAAAACGGTGCTGGGTGACCTGCTCCGCTGGGAGACCACGGTCGCGGGCGCCCGGCACAAGAGCGGGCCGCGGACCAAGCGCCGGGGGTACTTCCTGCGGGCCGAGACGGCGTTCGGGTTCATGGAAGCCGTCAGCGGGATGCGCGGCTACTGGGAAGAGGACACCAGCGAGATGAGCCACGGCGAGGGGTTCCTCACCGTGCTGGCGAACATGTTCCGCGAACCCGGCTTCTACCTCATGGACGAGCCCGAGGCGGCGCTGTCGTTCACGTCCTGCCTACGGCTGGTCAACCTCCTGTACGACCTCGGTGAATCGGGGGCGCAGGTGATCTGCGCGACGCACTCACCGGTCCTGGCCGCCACGCCGGGCGCCGACATCATCGAAGTGGGCGACCACGGGTTCCGGCGGACGAAGTGGGAAGACCTCGCACTGGTCGACCACTGGCGCCGGTACATGAACAACCCGGCCGCCTACCTGCGATACGTCACCGAACAGTGAAAGGGGGCGAGGTGCCGGTCGACACCAGCGAAGCCGACGCGCGGTTCCGGCAGTGGATGCGCGACAACCTCGACCGCGCTGCCGACCACTTCGGCGTGGTCGTGACCGGGGACCCGCTGCTCGGCTGGCATGACCGGTCGATCAGCGCCCCTGTCCGCAAGGGCGACGCCGAGTACTGGCTGCGCGTCGTGTCCGAGGACAAGCAGTGGATCGCCGGCGACTTCTGGACGGGCAACCTCGACGCGAACGTCCTCGACGACCTCGCCAAACCGCGGGTCCTGGACGTGGTCGAGTGGGAGGAATGGCGACAGCAGCGCGCCGAACTCATGACCCGCATGCCTGGCCGACCTTGCTCACCCACCGACGCGCTGCGCACCGAGGTCGAACTGCCCGACGAGTGGTGGGCCGAGCTGCGCCGCACCACCAACACCGTCGCGTCGACGCCGACCGCGCGCGTCAACAGCAGCCAGGACAAGATCACCGACCGGATCGTGCAACGCTTCGGCGACGCCGTCGACCCCACCGTGCCCGAATGGGAGACCGTCCACGGCGATGTCCACTGGGCGAACCTGCTGCGTCCACGGTTCGGCCTGCTGGACTGGGAATGGTGGGGACGCGGACCCGCGGGCACCGACGCGGCGACCCTGCTGTGCTACAGCCTCCTGACGCCCACGGTCGCGCAGCGAGTACACGACGTTTACGCCGACGTCCTCGACACGGACGCGGGCCGGTTCGCGCAGCTCTACACCATCGCACGGCTGTCGCGTCGCATCGACGGTGGAGAGTTCCCCGACCTCGCCGAACCGCTCGAAACACACGCGCGAACGTTGCTCGGTCACTGAGGACCTCCTTTCGCACTGGTGGTCTTCCCGCGAAGGCGGTCGGCGGAGAAGACCTTTTCGCCGAGGACCACGTGGCCCAGTCCCTCGTCCTCGTCGCGTCGCAGGGCATCGTGCGGGTCCGGGGCCTGATCGGCGAGCACGGTGACGGCCTCGTCGTGGTAGCGGTACGCGGTGACCTTGCCGGTGTCGAATCCGGCGCCGGTACGGCCAGGTCCTCCGGCTTGCGGAACCTCGCCACCACGGGCAATGCCTGATTCCACCAGGTCAGCGCCCGGTTCTTGCGGCAGATGCCACATGCCCCGCGTTCGGCGGCTGGCGACAGGTACCCGTCCAGTGCGCGGAGAATGGCGAGCATGGCTCGATAGGCGATCGCGTTGAATGCTCCGGCAGACGAATCTCATGGTGGGAACTCGTCTGCCAGCCACTCCACGCCCACATCAACCGGCGTTCGGTACAGCGGAAGTTCCGTACGCCGCAAACAAGTCTCAACCTCATTGAGGTCATTTTAATGATCTTTACTGCGAAGTTCTCCACCTATGCCATGTGAATTGCAGGTCGGGCAACTCGGCCGGGCCGACCGCTGGCCGATTCTGGACGTACACCACGGTCGGGTACAGCTGCGAGTTGGACAGGATGTCGGTCAGGACGGCGTCGAAGGCGGTTTCCGAGTTGACGGTGACCGCTCGTCCATGGGCTACGCCATCCTGCGCCAGGTGCTGTCACCGACGTCGACGACGGCCTTGTCCCAGCGGTCTTGGAGGCACTGGAGCAGGCGGGTGGTGACTTCGGGGGCGACGTGTGAATAGGTGCGTTGGACGGGGTCTTTGAGGATGTGGCCGAGTCGGAGTGATTGGGCGATCTCGGGGATGGTGTCGGCGATCATCCACGTCTTGTGGCTGTGGCGCAGCCCGTGGAAGGTCAGGCCGGGCTTGACCGGCTGGAGGCGCAGCACCGCACGGGGCTGGTTGAGGTTGCCGTCGGCGGCGGGGCGCAGGGCGCGTTTGCTGAAGTTGCTGCGGCGCTGGAGCGCGCCCTCGGGGGTGGTGAAGACGTGCGGGTGGACGTGGTGGTCCAGGTGTGCCCGCAGCAGTCGGACGAGTGAGGGGTTGAGGGTGATGGTGCGGGCGGAGGCGTCGGTCTTGGGCGGACCGAGCCAGAGCCTGCCGCCGGCGGATTCGTGCAGGGCGCCGTTCTGGGGGTCGATGATGAGGAAGCCGGTGTCGTCGTCGAACAGGTGCAGGTTGTGGCGTTGCAGGCCGGTCAGCTCGCCCCAGCGGGCGCCGGTCCAGCCCGCGGTGACCACGAGCACGGCTCCGACCGGTCCGTAGAAGGCGGCGACCTGGTCGGCGATGCGCAGCGCCTCGGCGGGCTGGGCCCAAACCTTTTCGGGGATGCGGGCGATGTGGTTGCGGCGTCCGCGTCGTCGGGGCCGGATGGGGTTGGCGATGATGAGCTTGTCCTCGGCGGCGTCGGTGAGGATCTGGGAGAACAGCTTGACGAACCCGGCGACGGTGACCGGTGACAGGTGTCCGGCGCGCAGCTGCTTGGCCCATGCCTGGACCTTGAGGTTGGTGATGTCGGCCAGTAGGGTGCTGCCCCAGTGGGGCACGATGTGGTTGCGCACGATGCTGCGGTAGTTGTCCTCGGTGCGGGTATCGACGTCGAGGGCGTCCCACCAGTCGGTGAGCCACTCCTCCACGGTCGTGCGTCCGCCGGTGGGGTCGAGCCAGGTGCCGCGGCGTTGGTCGGATTCGAGGTCGTTGGCGTGGTCCTGGGCGGCTTTCTCGCTCCCGAAGCCGGGGACGGAGCCTATGGTGCCGTCGTCGCGGCGGAACCGGACGCGCCAATGGTTGCTTCCCGACTGCTCCACCCAGGCCATGTGTGCTGCCCTTTCGTCGGCGGTGGTGTGATGGTCACGGCGTGACAGGAGGATGAACGCTCCAGTGGGCCGAGCGATGCAAGCGTTACGGCACAAGAACTTCCGTCAATCCCGAAAGGACCTGCCACGCCTGGCCGGCGGTCGTGTGGAGCGTGCCGGGCGGGCACCGGCTCGGGCGATCGAGGCCAGGTCGTCAGCGGAGAAGCGCAGGTGCTTGCCGGGGAAGGTGCACGGGATCTCCCGGCGTCCGGCCTTGCGGCGAAGCCACGACTCGCGGACGGCCAGCAGGGCCGCCGCTTCGGCGGGTGTGTGCAGCAGGCGGTGGGGATCGGAATCTGGCTGGGACATGGAGCCCTCCGGAGGTGGACGCGTGCGGTGGATACTCCAGAACTCCGAAATAAGGGCCACCAGGGGACACATGCCGACCGAACTCCTCGACGACTTCCACCGGACGGGTGACACAGAAGGGCTTACCGGGCAGGTACCAACCTCTTACCAAGCCAGTACCGTGCCCCATAGCCGCTGGTCAGAGGCTTGGTGACGCGCGAGGGAGATGTTCGGCCATGTCGTCTCGCGCCGACATGGCCCAGGTCTCGATGCGTCGACCAAACCGGCTGAGGTCCAGACCTCACGGCCCGGTGCTGGAGGGGGTCTTCGACCGACCGCCGTGGTGGTAGGCGTACCAGTCGTCCTCGGTCGGGAGCAGAATCAAGCCCTCGCCGTCCCGGTGGTTGACAGGGGAGCGTCCAGGACATCTCCACGCGAGCCTCCAACTACGCGCGTGTCGCCCGCAGGGCGTTCGACGGGTCAGTGACCCCGCGACGACCGGAGCACGCCGCACCGCCGCCGTCAGCGGCCGGGACCGCATCATGCGGGACCAACAGGAGAGCCATCGGGTTCCTCCAGGAGTACCGAGGAGGCACGTTGCACTCCTTCACCCCTGAACTCCGAGAAACAACCCCTCCAGGGACACACGCCCGTCAATTTTCCGCGCTGCCGCCCGATCCGATGTTGCTGCTGGGCTTCCAGGCAAGCGAGTCTGGGATACCAGCTGATCCCTTTATGGCCCTCTTGACCTGCTCTTACGTTCCTCGCAGGGGGTGGCGCTCTAACCGGATCCCCAACCTGATCCCCAATGTGATCCCCCGGACTCCCGTGGGTTCAGCGAGAGTGAAGGTTCCTCGCGGGGAACCCAAGGGTCCGTTCCTGCCAGGACCAGGGCTCGACCCGTGGGTTCGAGATC
>NZ_JBHYXZ010000250.1:0-7884 GCF_042752395.1 Actinosynnema sp. NPDC059335
ATTCCCGGCCGCGCGCCACGCGTCGGTCAGGCCGGCACGCCGTGGTGGCGCTGCGCCGCCTTCAGGTACCGCGTGATGGGGTGCTGGTCCGGGTCGGGCGAGAACACGGCGGTCAGCAGGACGTCCATGGTGAGGGACACGGGGGCGTCGAACCGCTCGTAGTACCGCCGCGCCACCCGGCGGTAGTGGTCGTCCAAAGCGGACGTGCCGCCGTAGCCCGCCGGCAGGCGCAGCCCGTCCTCGAAACCGCCGGACACCGCCTGCATCGCGAACTCCTCCACCGAGTCCTCCGGCGTGAGCGACCGGATCGGCGGCCGCTCCGGCGCGAACATCGGCAGCCGGTCGGCGATCGCGGCCTCGCCGAGCACGTCGTCGGCCACCAGCCCGGCGATCATCGGGGAGCAGTGGAACCCGTCGCGGTAGGTGCCGGTGGCGACCACGAGACCCGCCAACGAGGTCCGGCCGATCAGCGGGTAGCCGTCCACAGTGGCCGGACGGTTGCCGACGAGCCACCGCTCGATGTCCGACTTGTAGATCGCCAGGTCGAGCTGCTCGTACGCGCACAGCAGGAGGAACTCGCTCTGGCCGAGGTCGGCCAGCCGCTGCGGCCGCTCGTACAACGCGTTCGTCGCGCCCAGGTACTCCACGCCGTCACCGAGCGGCACGACGTGCAGCCCGCACGCGCCCGCGCGCGTGGTCGTGCGGACCACGCCGGAAAACCCGCCGCCCTCCGTGCGCCGGGTCAGCGCGGCGATCCCCTTGCCCGCCAACATCATCGGCACCGCGCCGGGCGGCAGCACCCCGTCGAGCAGCTTGCCGCTGAACGCGCCGGTCGACACGACGACCGTGCCGGCGTGGACGGTGGTCCCGTCGGCCAGGCGCACGCCGGTGACCCGGTCGCCCGCGGCGACGACGGCCTCGACCTCCCGCTCCTCCCGCTCGACGCCGAGCGCCGCGGTGGCCGACTCCAGCGCGGCCAGCACGCGGCGGGCGTCGATCGCGCCCTCGCGCGGCACGTGCACGGCCCGCAGGGGACGGGCCTGCGGCACCGGGTTCAGGCCCGGCACGTCGCGCGGGTCCACTTCCTCGTGCGGTTCGGCGAACTTGGTCAGCGCCGCGCGGAACGCCGCGTAGTTGTCGTCGTCGAGCCGGCCCGAGATGCTGTTCGAGATGACCGTCGTGCCCGCCACGTACGCGCGGTCGAGCGTGTGGTCCGCCGAGTCGGCCGTCAGCCGCCCGATCCAGGACGGCCACCGGTCGAGCGCGTCCAGGCAGAGCTGGAACTTGCCCTCCCCGGCCGACGACAGCAGCGTGTACTTCGTGACCTCGCCGAAGGTGTTGAGCATGGCGCCCGCGGCCGCCGACGCGGCGCCGGTGCGGTGGCCGGGCCCGCAGACCACGACGCGCAACCGCTCGGCCCGGCGGGCCAGTTCGTACGCGATGGACAGGCCGATGACACCGTTGCCGACGATGAGCACGTCCACTGGTTGACGCGTGGTCATGGGTTCCCCTGTTCGGTACGAGGTTGCGCTGCCGTGCACAGCATCACGGCCCCGGCACGGCAGGGCATCTTCGTCTGTGCGGCCTTGGCGCGCGGTCCGTCCGTTGTGCCCGGACGAAGACCGCACGATCAGAGATCCCCGCACGCCCCGCCGTTCCTAGGATCGGCCTGAGCGCGCCACGACCCACCGACAGAGACGGGGCTTGCGGTGATAGAGATGGAAAGCGGCACCACGCCGGAGATGTCGGCCACCACGCTGGAGGACCTGGACCGGGCCCACCTCGTCCACCCGCAGCAGGCGGGGAGCAGTCCCGAGCGGCTGGTCATCGTGCGCGGCTCCGGCTGCCGCGTGTGGGACGCGCACGGCCGGGAGTACCTCGACATCGCCGGCGCCGGGAACTGGGCCTCGCAGGTCGGCCACGGGCGGGCCGAGCTGGTGGAGGCCGCCGCCGCGCAGAGCGCCCGGCTGGCCTTCTTCTCGGGCTTCTACGGCTACTCCAACGACAAGGCCGTCCGGCTCGCCACGCGGCTCGTCGGGCTGGCCCCCGAGGGCTTCGACCGCGTGCACTTCACCAGCGGCGGCTCGGACGCGGTCGAGGCCGCGATGAAGGTGGCCCGGCTCTACCACAGCCACCGCGGCGAACCGGACCGCACCTGGTTCATCTCCCGGCACTTCGGCTACCACGGCACCACCTACGGCAGCGGCACGCTGACCGGGTTCCCGGGCATGCAGGAGGGCGTCGGCCCGAACCTGCCGCACGTCGAGAAGGTCACGCCGCCGAACCTGTACCGGGCCGCCGAGCTGTACGGCTCCGACGACCCCACCGACTTCCTCCTGCGGGAGCTGGAGGAGACCATCGGGCGGCTCGGCCCCGGGCGGGTGGCCGCCATGATCGGCGAGCCCGTCATGGCGGGTGCGGGCGTGCACGTCCCGCCCGCCGACTACTGGCCGCGGGTGCGCGACCTGCTCGACCGCCACGGCATCCTGCTGATCGCCGACGAGGTCGTGACCGGGTTCGGGCGGTCGGGGCACTGGTTCGCCTCGGACGCGCTCGGCATGCGGCCCGACCTCATCACCGCCGCCAAGGGCCTCACCAGCGGGTACCTCCCGCTCGGCGCGGTGCTGATGCGGAGCGCGGTCGCGGACACCGTCGCCGGCCCCGACGTGGTCTTCGGCCACGGGCACACGTACTCCGCGCACCCCACCGCGTGCGCGGTCGGGCTCGCGAACCTGGACGTGCTGGAGCGGGACGGCCTGGTCGAGCGGGCCAAGGTCATCGAGGGCTGGTTGCGCGAGGACCTGGCGCCGGTCGCCGCGCTGCCGATGGTCGGCGACATCCGGGTCGTCGGCGCGATGGCGGCGATCGAGCTGGTGGCGGACCGGGAAACCCGCGAGCCGGTGATGGGCGACGCGGTGTCGGCCCGCCTCCAGGAGGTGCACGGCATCATCCTGCGCGCGTACGGCCCCAATGTGGTGGTCTGCCCGGCGCTCGTGGTCGAGCGGTCGCAGATCCGCCGCACGGCCGACGCCCTCGTCGAGGTCGTCTCGTTGCTGCGGGCCGACGGGCGGGTGGCGGCATGAGCGCGTCCTACGACTACGTCATCGTCGGCGCGGGTTCCGCGGGCTGCGTGCTCGCCTCGCGGCTGACCGAGGACCCCGAGGTCACCGTCTGCCTCATCGAGGCGGGCACCATGGACACCGACGAGGTCATCCGGGTGCCGGCGCACGGCGGCCGGCTGCTCCGCACGCGGCTGGACTGGGACTACGACAGCCACGAGGAGCCCGAGCTGAACGGCCGGCGGCTGTTCCTGCCCCGCGGCCGGGTGGTCGGCGGCAGCAGCGCCCTCAACGGCATGATCTACGTCCGGGGCAACCCGTCGGACTACGACGGGTGGCGGCAGTCGGGCTGGGACTTCGAGGACCTGCTGCCGTACTTCCTGCGTGCGGAGGACAACGAACGCGGCGCCGGCCCGTGGCACGGCGTCGGCGGACCGCTGCGGGTGTCGGACAGCCGCTCGAACAACCCGAGCAGCCAGGCATTCGTGGACGCCGCCGTCGAGGCGGGCCTGGGCCGCAACGACGACTTCAACGCCGACCGCCAGGACGGCTTCGGCTTCTACCAGCTCACGCAGCGCGACGGCGAGCGGTGGAGCAGCGCGAACGCCTACCTGCACCCGGCGCTGGACCGGCCCAACCTGACCGTGCTGACCAACGTCCAGGCGCACCGGATCACCTTCGCCGGCGACCGCGCCACGGGCGTCGTGGGCATGCGGCTGGACGAGCAGGTCGCGGTCCGCGCGGAGCGGGAAGTGGTCCTCAGCGCCGGCGCCTACAACTCGCCGCAACTGCTGCTGCTCTCCGGCGTCGGCCCGGCGGCGGAGCTGGCGGGCCTGGGCATCCCGGTCGTGCTCGACCAGCCGGAGGTCGGCCGGAACCTGCAGGACCACCCGTCGGTCAACCTGGTGTACGGGCACTCGCAGCCGGTCAGCCTGTTCACCGCGGGCGACCCGCGGCACGTGCGGGAGTACGCCGAGCACCGGCGCGGGCCGTTGAGCTCCAACGTCCCCGAGGCGGGCGGGTTCGTGCGCACCCGGCCCGGGTTGTCCGCGCCGGACGCGCAGTTCCACGTCCTGCCGGTGATGCTGGTCGACAACGGGATGTCCCCGCCGACCGGGCACGGCGTGTCGTTCGGCCCGTGCCTGCTCGACACCGGCAGCCGCGGCTCGGTCACGCTGCTGTCGGGCGACCCCACCGCGAAGCCCCGCATCCGGCACGACTACTACCGGGACCCGGCGGACCTGGACGCCATGGTGGCCGCCGTGCGGATCGGCCTGGACATCGCGCGGCAGGAGGCGCTGGCCCCGTACACCGAGCGGGCGCTCCAGACGCCGGCGTCGGACGGCGACGACGACGTCCGGGCGTTCGTGCGGCGGTACACGCAGACCCTGTTCCACCCCGCCGGCACCTGCGCGATGGGGTCGGTGGTGGACGCCGACCTGCGGGTGCGGGGGATCGAGGGCCTGCGGGTGGTGGACGCGTCGGTGATGCCCACGCTCGTGCGGGGCAACACGAACGCGCCGGTCATGGCGGTCGCCGAGCGCGCCGCGGACCTGATCCGGGGCCTCGCGCCGCGGACTTCGGAGGAGAACGTGGCGGCCGGGCGTCGATTCGCGGCCGACTCGTTCGTCGTGTAGGTAGAGGGTCGGAACCGGCCCCCAAGCGATCGATGGGATGCGTGAGATGGCGAAGTACCTGGTCCTGATCTACGGCGACGAGCAGATCTGGGAGTCGATGTCCGAGCAGGAGCGCAAGGACAACGAGGCGGCGCACGGCAAGTTCGCCGCCGCGGCCGGCGACGCCATCCTCGGTGGTCACGAGCTGATGTCGACGACGACGGCGACGAGCCTGCGCGGCAGCGCGACCGGCGAGCCGACCACCACCGACGGGCCGTTCCTGGAGACCAAGGAGGCGCTCGGCGGCTACTACCTGATCGAGGCGCCCGACCTGGACGCGGCGATCGGGCTCGCCAAGCTCCTGCCGGAGGTCTCGGTGTCGCACAGCGGGGTCGAGATCCGGCCGATCGTCGAGGTCGGCTGAGTCGGGACGGCACGGCTTGACCGACGACGCCGAGGTCCGGGAGGCCGTCGCGCAGGCACACCGCCGCGAGTGGGCAGTGGTGCTCGCCGCGACGGTGCGCCTGGTGCGCGACCTGGACCTCGCCGAGGAGTGCGCCCAGGACGCCTACGCCCACGCGCTGCGGAACTGGGCGGCGAACGGCGTGCCGGCCAAGCCGGGCGCCTGGCTGACCACCGTGGCGCGCAACCGCGCGAAGGACATCCTCCGCCGGGAGTCGGTGCTGCGCTCGGCGTTGCCGCTGCTGGTCACCGACGACGTCGTGCCGGGGCCGGAGGACCGGCCGGACCGGTCGGTGTTCGACGACGACCGGTTGCGCCTGATCTTCACCTGCTGCCACCCGGCGCTGTCCCGCGACGCCCAGGTGGCGCTGACCCTGCGGCTGGTGTGCGGCCTGTCCACGACCGAGGTGGCCCGGGCCTTCCTGGTCCAGGAGACGGCCATGGCCGCGCGGATCACGCGGGCGAAGAAGAAGATCAGCGGCGCCCGCATCCCGTACCGCGTGCCGTCGAGCGCCGACCTGCCGGAACGCGTCGGCGCCGTGCTGGAGGTCGTGCACCTGGTGTTCACCACCGGCCACGCCGCGCCGGTCGGCAAGGAACTCGTGCGGGAGGACCTGGCGGACGGCGCGATCCACCTCGCGCGCACGCTGCACCAGCTCCTGCCGGACAACACCGACATCACCGGCCTGCTGGCGTTGATGCTGCTCACCGACGCCCGCCGGGACAGCCGGCTGTCCGCCGACGGGCGGCTGGTCCTGCTGGCCGAGCAGGACCGCACGCGGTGGGACGCGGACAAGATCCGGGAGGGCACCACGCTGCTGACGGAGGCCCTGCGGCGGGGCGGTCCGACGAAGTACGCGGTCCAGGCGGCGATCGCCGCGGTGCACACCGAGGCGGCGACCTGGGAGGACACCGACTGGGTGGAGGTGGTCGGCCTCTACGGGGTGCTGCGCCGGCTGTGGCCCTCGCCGGTCGTGGAGCTGAACCGCGCGGTCGCCATCGGGTTCCGGGACGGTCCCGAGGCGGGCCTCACGGCGCTCGCGCCGCTGCTGGAGGAGCCCGCGCTGGGCACCTACGCCTACCTGAGCGCGGCCCGCGCCGACTTCCTGCGCCGGCTCGGGCGGTGGGCGGAGGCCGCCACCTCCTACGAGGAGGCCCTGGCGATGACCGACAACGAGGTGGAACGCGCCTTCCTGGCCCGCCGCCTCGAAGAGGTCACCCTCCACCTCGACTGACCTGTCGATCCGCGCGCTGCCCGTTCGTCGTCTATACGAGGGCGCCGAACGGCACCAGGCAGAGGGGTGGCGGATGGACGAGGAGCGGACGACCGCGAGGACGGTTCAGGCACGGTGGGCGGTGACCACCGTGTTCGGGATCAACGGGCTGCTGATCGCGAGCTTCGCGGTGCGTACTCCCTCGCTCAAGCAGGACCTCGACCTCACCGCCGGGCAGCTCGGGCTGCTCGGGGCGCTGTTCGGCGTGGCCGGGGTCCTCGCCATGCAGATGAGCGGCGCGCTCACCGCGCGGTTCGGCGGCAGGCGGATCGTGTGGATCACGGCGCCCGCGCTGCCCGTGCTGCTCATCGGCATCGGCCTCGCGCCGGAGTTCCTGGCGATGGCCGTGGCGCAGATGGCGTTCGGCGCGGTCCACGGCATCCTCGACGTCAGCATGAACGTGCACGCGGTCGCCGTGGAACGGGCGTCGAAGCGGCGGATCATGAGCGGCTGCCACGGCGCGTGGAGCATCGGCTCCATCATCGGGGCGCTGGTCGGGTCGGGCGCGGCCCACGTCGGCATGTCCCGGACCGAGCACTTCACGCTGCTGGCGGCGGTGCTCGTGCCCGCGGCCCTGGTGGCCGGGCGGTTCCTGCTGCCGACCCGGGCCGACCGGGGCCCGGAGAAGGCCGAGTCGCTCGGCGGCCGGTGGACCTCGTGGCGGACCGGGTGGACCCGCACGTTGCTGGTGTTCGGGGCGATGGGCGTCATGGTGATGACGGCCGAGGTGGCGGTCGCCGACTGGAGCGGGGTGTTCCTGCACGAGGACCGGCAGGCGTCGCTCGGCCTGGCCGGCCTGGCCTACGTCGCGTTCGCCATCTGCCAGACCACGCCGCGCCTGGTCGGCGACCGGATCCAGGCCCGCGTGTCCGCGACGCGCCTGCTCCGGTGGAGCGGC
The DNA here is from genome assembly GCF_042752395.1 of Actinosynnema sp. NPDC059335. Taxonomy (NCBI): domain Bacteria; kingdom Bacillati; phylum Actinomycetota; class Actinomycetes; order Pseudonocardiales; family Pseudonocardiaceae; genus Actinosynnema; species Actinosynnema sp. NPDC059335. The sequence continues at coordinate 7,310 of NZ_JBHYXZ010000250.1, forward strand.
CTCACCGCGGCCGCCGGCATGGCGGTCGTGGTGCTCAGCCCGTCGCCGTGGCTCGGCATCGCCGGGTTCGGGATCGTGGGCCTGGGCGTGTCCCTGGCGCTGCCCGTGCTGTTCGGCGCGGTCGGCCACTACGGGGCCGAACTCACCGGCGGGAGCGACGCCGGGGCGGCGGCCATGGTGTCGCGGTTCAGCACCATGACCTACTCCGGCATCCTGGTCGGCCCGGCGGTCATCGGCTGGATCGCCGACTCCATCGGGCTGCCGTGGACGCTGGCGCTGATGATCCCGTTCCTGCTCGGGGTCGCGGCCGCGGCCCGGACCGTCGACCTGGCCCGGCGGCGCAGCGGCGCGGTGACGGACGTCGACGTGCTCCCGTGACCCTCGTCCGCGCCCGGTTGTCCGGTCCCTGCCGGCGGTCACGGCCGCCGGCGCGGTGACGGAGCCCGCGCCCGGTTGTCCCGTCCCTGTTCGACGTCACCGCCCCGGCGTGGATCGGAACGGCCCGCCGGCGCGGGGTAGGACGGCGACGCCCCCGCGGGGGGGCGGCCGGCTCAGGCGCCCCCCCCCCGGGGCCG
>NZ_JBHYXZ010000251.1:0-7607 GCF_042752395.1 Actinosynnema sp. NPDC059335
GGGCCGCCGGGGGCGGGAAAAGCGTCCGCCACGCCTGCCCGGCTTCGTCCAGCCTAAGGCACCCGAACCCATGTCAAATCGAGCCTCGGTGGTGGTGTGGCGGGTCCGATGTGGGTGGGTTGGGTAGTGGGCGTTGTGGGTGGGTTGGGTGGGTGTTGTGGGGTGGTCATAGTGCGGTGATGGCCAGGACGGTGACGGTTGCCGTTTCGCAGGCTGCGCCCAGGACGTCGCCGGTGATTCCGCCGAACCGGTTCCTGGTGTGGCGCACGAGGAGCAGGACGAGGGCGGCGGCGACGGTGATGGCGATCGGGCCCTTCAGCGGGTGGATGAAGTAGGCGGCGGTGGCGGCCAGGGTGGTCCACCAGGTCACGGCCAGCCACGGGGGTTGGGTGCCGGCGACCAGTGCGCCCAGGCCCTCCGGGCGGGCGGCCGGGACGCCGCGCAGGCAGCACAGCACGAAGGCGGCACGGCCGGAGGTCAGGGCCAGGACGACGGCGGCCGGGGGGACGGTCGGGAACGCGGCGGCCTCCGTTCCCAGGACGACGATCAGGGCCACGACCGCGAACGGGCCCGCGCCGCCGTCCTTCATCACGGCCAGGGCGCGTTCCGGGGGGCCGTAGCAGCCCAGGCCGTCGGCGGTGTCGGCCAGCCCGTCCAGGTGCATGCCGCGGGTCGCCAGGGCGAGGAAGCCGACGGTCAGGAAGCCGGCCGGCAGGTCCGGCAGCGGGGCCAGCAGGAGGACCGCGGCGGCCACGCCCAGCAGCACGCCGACGAACGGGGCGAAGGCGATGGCCCGCCGTGCCGCCCGCGCGTCGACTTCGTCGGAGCCGACGCGGACGGGCAGCACGGTCAGCCACGACAGCGCCAGCCGCATCAGGCCGGTCCGGAGACGCCCGCGCTGTCAAAGGTCGCCATCTCGGCCAGGACGCGGGTCGCCATCACGACGAGCGGCAGGGCCGCCACCGCGCCGGAGCCCTCGCCGAGGCGCATGTCGAACTCCAGCAACGGCTCCAGGCTCAGGTGGCCGAGTGCCAGGGCGTGCGCGGGCTCGACGGAGCGGTGGCCCGCGACCCACCAGTCACGCGCGCCGGGCGCCAGTTCCTCGGCCACCACGGCGGCCGCGCCGGTGACCACGCCGTCCAGGATGACCGGGGTCTTGCGCACGGCGGCCTGGGCGAGGAACCCGGCCATGGCGGCGATGTCCGCGCCGGAGGAGGTGGCGAGCAGCGCCACCGGGTCGCTGATCACGGGCCGCGCGCGGCGCAGGGCGTCGCGGATCGCGGCGGTCTTGCGCATCCAGCCCCGGTCGTCGATGCCGGTGCCCCGGCCGACCACGGCCACCGGCTCGGAGCCCGTGAGCGCGGCGATCAGGACCGCGGCGGGGGTGGTGTTGCCGATGCCCATGTCGCCCGCGATGAGCAGGTCGGCCCCGCCGTCGACCTCGTCGTCCACGAGCTTGCGGCCGATCTCGACGGCACGCTCGGCCTCGTCGCGGGTCAGGGCGTCCTCGCGGTCGATGGACCCGGAACCCCGGCGCACCTTGTGGTCGCCGACCGGCGTGTCCGAGTCGACGGCGACGTCCACCACGCGCACCGTCGCGCCCGCCACGTTCGCCAGCACGTTCACGGCCGCGCCGCCCGCCAGGAAGTTCGCCACCATCTGGCCGGTGACCTCGGGCGGGTAGGCGGAGACGCCGTGCTGGGCGACGCCGTGGTCGCCCGCGAAGACGACCACGCGGGGACGGGTGAAGGGACGCGGTGGGCACTCGCCCTGGCAGGCGGCCACCCACGCGCCCAACTCCTCCAGCCTGCCCAGCGAGCCCACGGGCTTGGTCAGCACCGCGTGCCGGGCCAGCGCCTCGGCGCGCACGCCGTCGCTCGGCGGCTCGACGGACGGGAACTCGATGGTCACCGACTACCTCCGGCTTCGCGCAGTCGCAGTGGGATTCCGGCGACGACCAGCAGCACCTCGTCGCAGACCTCGGCCAGCCGCGCGTTGAGCGAGCCGAGGTGATCGCGGAAGAGCCTGCCAGAGTGCGTGCTGGGCACGACGCCCAGGCCGACCTCCGCGGACACCAGGACCAACCGGGCGCGGGTGTGCGCGACCGCCTGCACCAGCGCCGCGCACTCGGCCTCCACCTGCACGATGCCGTGGCCCTCCCACGCGCCCGCGTCGTCCAGCACGCCGTTCAGCCACGTGGCCACGTCGTCCACCAGGATCGGCGGGTCGGTCTCGCGGGTGGCGGTGAGCAGGGCGATCAGGTCGTTCGGCGCGGGGGCCTCGACGGTGGTCCACGTGACGGGGCGGCGGGCCACGTGCCGGGCGATCCGCAGCTCCCAGTCGGCGTCGTCGGGGTAGCGCCGCGCGGTCGCGACGTAGGTCACGACGTCGTCGGTGAGCAGCCCCTCGGCGTGCGCGGACTTCCCCGAACGCGCGCCGCCCAGCACCAGTGTCCGACGCGTCACACCGCACCCCATCTGTTCCACAAGGACATAGCCTGACCGGGAACGTTACCGCGCGGCGCACATCGGAGGAGGCCGTCATGGAGTACCGGTGGCGGTACCAGGACGAGCAGGGGCACGAGGTGGACGGCCCGTCGGTCGCGTTCCCCGACCAGTCGGCGGCGGAGGACTGGTTCGGCGTCGAGTGGGAGGGGTTGCGGGAGCGGGGTGTCGCGCAGGTGACGTTGCTGCGCAACGAGTCCGAGGTCTACGGCCCGATGTCCCTCGCCCCGGCCGAGTAGCCGGGACGAGGGCGCTGCCCGGTCAGCCCAGGCCGGCCGCCGCGCGCCGCCGCAGCTCCGGCAGCTTGTCGCCGAGCAGCGCGTGGAACCTCTCCGCGGCGTCCGCGGTCAGCGCCAGGGTCGCCACGCGGTCGAACGACACCTCGAACTCGCCGTCGGCGTTGATCTGCGGCTCGAACTCCGCCTCGTGGTCGACCCTGACGTAGGTCGAGAACTCAACGCTGCTCATGGTGCGTCTCGCTTCCTGTGGTGTTGGCAAGGGCCGGGAGGCCGCCCAGAGTAAGGTGGCAATGCCGTCTTTGGTGCGAACGAACGGGTGAAAGTCGGCATTGCCGTCTTCTTTCACCCGAACGAGTGTCCCCAGGTCACGGGCCTGGCGTACGGCAGACTCGTCGCCATGACGGAACAGGTCGACTCGTTCGACGCGCGGCTGGAGTTCGCCAAGCTGGCGCGCCGGCTCCGCGCCGACGCCGGGCTGGAGCCCGGACAGGCGGAGGCGGAGCTGATCGCGGCGGTCGGCGGCTACGCCTCGGTGCTGTCCAAGATCGAGACGGCCCGGATCGCGCCCAAACCCGCCCACGTGACGTGGATGCTCGCCCGCTACCGGCCCGAGCGGGCCGACGCGGACCGCCTCGTCTCGCTCGCCGACGCCGCCGGCACCCGCGCCCAACCCGTCGTCGCCGGAGTGCAATCGAGGGAATACCTCGTGCGCGAACGTCGTGCCGACCAGATGTGGGTCGTCTACAACGAGATCCCCGGATCGCTCCAGACGTACGAGTTCGCCTTCGCCACGCTGGCGAAGTCGCCGCTCGTGGACCCCGCCGACGTGGAGGCGCTGGCCCGGGACCGGGCCGACCGGGGCACGCGGATCTTCCGACCGGACGGCCCCGAGGTCTGGATCGTGCTCGGCGAAGCGGCGCTCGACCGGATGGACGGCGGGCCGGACGTGGCCACCCGCGAGATCGAACGCCTCGTGGCCGTGTCCGAGCTGCCGCAGGTCCGACTCCGGATCATCCCCAGCTCCACGGGAGCCGTGACGGGGCTGAGCAACCCCTTCACGCTGCTGCACACCAGACCGGACGAGTGGCTCGCCTTCGTGGGGCACATCGCGCGGAACGACTACGTCAAGAAGGACGTCAGCCGCTTCCGGCTCGTCTTCGACGACGCCTGGGACGCGGCCGTCTCGGAAGGGCGGTCCAGGGAGATACTGGAGGCTCGGATCGCCGACCTCGGCCAACGCTAGGAGAGCAGGGATCATGCCAACCCGAGCGGGTTACCGGTGGCGCACGAGCAGCTACACCAACGGCGGCAACGACCCCCAGTGCGTGGAGTGCGGCTTCGAGCCGACCGGCACCCGGGTCGCGGTGGGGGACACCAAGGACCGCGGGCCGGTGTTGGTCTTCTCGGCACGCGCCTTCTCGGCGTTCGTCAGCGGCCTGCGGGGCGCGTGACGAGCACGGGCGAGGCACCCCCCGCGGAGGTGCCTCGCCCGCGAGCGGGTCACGGGGTGACGGTGAACCGCGGGTCGGTCTCCACGACGCCTTCGAGCACGTCGTCGATCTTCTTCATCAGTTCCGCGTCCAGCTTCACGCCGGCCGCCTTCACGTTCTCGTGCACCTGCTCCGGGCGGGACGCGCCGATGATCGCGCTGGCCACGTTCGGGTTCTGCAGGGTCCACGCGACGGCGAGCTGCGCGAGGGACAGCCCGGCCTCCTCGGCCAGCGGCTTGAGCTGCTGGACCTTGGTCAGCACCTCGTCGCGCAGGAAGCGCTGGATGAACTTCGCGCCGTTCTCGTCGGTCGCCCGCGAGCCCTCCGGCACCGGCTGCCCCGGCAGGTACTTGCCGGTCAGCACGCCCTGGGCGATGGGGGACCAGACGATCTGGCTGATGCCCTCGCGCTCCGAGGTCGGCACGACCTGCGACTCGATGACGCGCCACAGCATCGAGTACTGCGGCTGGTTGGAGATGAACGGCACGTTCAGCTCCCGCGCGAGCGCCGCGCCGCGGGCGATCTGGTCGGCGTTCCACTCCGAGACGCCGATGTAGAGCACCTTGCCCTGCCGCACGAGGTCGGCGAAGGCGAGCATCGTCTCCTCCAGCGGCACCGACTTGTCGTAGCGGTGGGCCTGGTAGAGGTCCACGTAGTCGGTCTGCAGGCGCTTGAGCGAGCCGTTGATCGACTCCATGATGTGCTTGCGGCCGAGGCCCTTGTCGTTGGGGCCGCCGGGGCCGGTCGGCCAGAAGACCTTGGTGAAGATCTCCAGCGACTCACGGCGCCGGCCGGCCAGGGCACGGCCCAGCACCGACTCGGCCTTGGTGTTGGCGTAGACGTCGGCAGTGTCGAACGTCGTGATGCCCGCGTCGAGCGCGGCCCGGACGCAGGCCGTCGCCTGGTCCTCCTCGACCTGGGAACCGTGGGTGAGCCAGTTGCCGTACGAGATCTCGCTGATGTTCAGGCCACTGCGGCCGAGGCGTCGGAACTCCATGCCGCCAGCCTAGTGGCAGGTCGTTCGGGTAGCTAATGAACTGTCGGGTGAGCGCCCGGGGGACGCCCGCCCGACCCGTCAGACCTGGTCGCCGGGGTTGACCCGCGGCTTGGGCACGCGCAGCCGCCGCAGCTGGCTGGCGCGGATGAACGAGTACCAGCCGATGGACAGGCCCCGGGTGGTGTCGTTCGGGAACTTCAGCCGCACGCGCCGGGTCACCAGCCGGCCGAGCACGAAGCCCTCCACGATCATCGCCAGCAGCATGAACGTGGTCAGCAGCGTCGCGTACTGCTGCACGTCCGGCATCGGCACGAGCAGCGCCACGAACACCAGGATGGCCAGCGGCATGAACAGGCCCATGAGGTTGCGCCGCGAGTCGACCACGTCGCGGATGTAGGCCTTCACCGGGCCGCGGTCGCGGGGCAGCAGGTACTTGTCCTCGCCCGCCATCATCCGCTTGCGGCGCTCGACCGCCGCGGCGCGGCGCTCCTCCTTGGACACCTTGTTCCCGCGCGCCCGCTTCAACGCCTCGCGCTGCGTGCGCGGCGGCGGGGGCACGGGGCCGCGCCGCTTGCCCTCGGCCTCGCGCCGCTTCGGCGTGGGCCGCCCCTTGCCTGGGGTGCGCGACGGGTCGCCCGGGGTCACCTCCGCGGGAGCGTCCTCGGCGGTGGTCTCGGCGGCTTCGTCGGCGTTGCGGCGCAGGAACCTCACCACACCAGAGTAGGAGATGCCCCGATAAGTACTGTTCGGGAGGTGCGAGTTGTGATTGCGCCGGACTGCTTCGGCGGAACGCTGACCGCGCGGGAGGTCGCCGAGGCCGTGGCCGAGGGCTGGCGACGCACCGCGCCCGACGACGAACTCCACCTGCGCCCGCTGGCCGACGGCGGTCCGGGGTTCGTGGACGTCCTGCACGCCGCCCTGGGCGGTGTGCGCCACGCGACGACCGTGACCGGGCCGCTGGGCACGCCGGTCGAGGCGCTGTGGCTGGAGCACGACGGCACCGCCTACGTCGAGTCCGCCCAGGCGTGCGGCCTGCACCTCGTGCCGCCGGACCGGCGGGCGGTCGCCGCCGAGACCGCGACGACCCGGGGCGTCGGCGAGCTGCTCAACGCGGCGGGCGACGCCGGCGTGCACACGATCGTGGTGGGCCTGGGCGGTTCGGGCACCACCGACGGCGGCGCGGGGCTGCGGGAGTCCGCACGGCCCGTGACGGCCCGGCTGGTCGCCGCCGCCGACGTGGAGAACCCGCTCCTGGGCCCGCACGGCGCGGCGCGCACGTTCGGGCCGCAGAAGGGCGCGTCACCCGAGGCGGTGGAGCGGTTGGAGGCCCGGCTGGCCGCGATGGGGGAGCTGGCCGAGGTCCGCGACCGGCCCGGCGCGGGCGCGGCGGGTGGGCTCGGCGCGGCCCTGATGGCGTGGGGCGCGACGGTGACCTCCGGCGCGGGGCTCGTCCGCACGCTCACCCGGTTGGATGATGCGCTGGACCGCGCCGACCTGGCCGTGACCGGCGAGGGCAGCTTCGACTGGCAGTCGCTGCGCGGGAAGCTGGTGACCGCCGTGGCGGGCGGCGCGGCGGAGCGCGGCGTGCCGTGCGTGGTGCTCGCGGGCCAGGTCACGGTGGGTCGGCGCGAGGCCGCGGCGGCGGGCGTGCAGGAGTCGTACGCGGTGGCCGAGCACGCCGGTTCGGTCGAGCGCAGCCTGTCGGACCCGGCCGGCACACTGGCGGATCTCGCCGCGCACGTGGCGAGGCACTGGTCACACCCCCGTCACTGACGTCTGTGCGACCATGGGGGCAGGAACAAAGCGGGTGCTTCCCGTGTTGCCCGGAATAGATGCCCGCAAAGGACCTCTGAGGGAGAGCCATGACGACCGCTCAGGACGCTGTCACCGAGACTCCTGACGCCCCGCCCACCCACGGCGTGACGCTGACCGACGCGGCGGCCGTGAAGGCCAAGGCGCTGCTCGACCAGGAGGGGCGCGACGACATGCACCTGCGCATCGCCGTCCAGCCCGGTGGTTGCGCGGGGCTGCGTTACCAGCTGTTCTTCGACGAGCGCACGCTCGACGGTGACGCGCTGCGCGACTTCGGCGGCCTGAAGGTGGCCGTGGACCGCATGAGCGCGCCGTACGTCGAGGGCGCGGTGATCGACTTCGTCGACACGATCGAGAAGCAGGGTTTCACCATCGACAACCCGAACGCCGGCGGCTCCTGCGCCTGCGGCGACTCGTTCCACTGATCGACCGCTGGAACGGCAGTTCGCCGTAGGGGGGCCCCCCCCCGGGGGGGGGCCCGGCGCGGGTTGGGGCGGTGGTGGATTAACAAAGGTAGCAGCCCGCGCGTAGTTTTGGGGTTATTTAGGCAGGGGGAATTAAAACA
>NZ_JBHYXZ010000252.1:0-7470 GCF_042752395.1 Actinosynnema sp. NPDC059335
CGCCCGGTACCGGGCGCGCCCTTCGTCATGCCTGGTCAAACGATACCGGTCAAGCCGGTGATGGCTGTCTGGGCAAAGTCCTGGGCTCCCGCCGCGAGGCCGGCGACCGCTCCGGTGGCAACCGGGGCGAGCACGCCGCGCAGGGCGGTGATCGCACGGCGCACGCGGCCCTTCTCCGGTTCGGGCTGGGTGACCTCGGTAAGGATGTCGTTGCCCGCGGCCTCGGCGTCCTGGAGATCCTGCTCATCGAGGCCGAGCTGGGGAAGCTGGCGCAGCAAGTCCGTAACGAACTTGGCCAGCTCCTCGTAGCCGGGGGCGACGGTGCTGGTGGTGTGCTGCTGGTTCTGGGTGACGGTGTCGTTGTTCCAGGCGATCTGGGCGCCAGAGACATCGCCGTTGAACACGGGCCCGTTGTAGTTGTTGACCGTCGCTCCGCCGACCTGAGGCAACTCGGGCATGTCGGCTTCCACCGCAATCCGGATCGGGCGCTTGTCGAACTCGCGCTGAAGGTTGCGGGTGAACTTGTCGAGTGCCCGGCGATCGATGCCGTCTCTGGCCACAGTGGCCTCCTGTCCTGGGTGGTGCCGATCCGCCGAACGGTACGCGCCACCTCCGACATCGTCGGTCGACCGGATTCCGGCGTCGGGCTTGTGGCGCCGGGTCGAGCAGAGGAGAGGACAGCTTCGACGCAAGTCGCCGGGATGGTCCTGCCCACCGTCGCAGCCGAGCCCTTGGGGCGGCGGCATGGCGGTGTGGTTCGTCACGGATCGCACCGCCACCCATCCGAGGCGTGTATCAGTCCAGTTCCTCGAAGGTCACCGTGATGTCGTCGTCGTAGCCGTCGACCACCAGGTACCAGCGTGCCTTGTAGGGCACTTCGATGGTCAGGGGCGTGTAGTCGAAGAAGCCGCCGTAGTACTGGTAGGCGCGTCCGCGCTGGTAGGCGGAGAAGTTGCCACGGTCGACCAGGAAGACGTTCGCGGCCGAGCCGTCCAGCTCCACCTCGAAGGACGTGCCGCCGGCGCAGGATCCGAGATCCCAGTAGAGGTACTCCACGCGGTTCACTACTACACCAGGGCCCCGGGCGGTAAGAGCGGTGGAGCGGACGGCCCGCATGCTCCGGGCGTACGCGGTGGCCATGCGTATCGTCGTCGATCGTGGATGACTTCTCGCGGTTACTGCGCTTGTTGTCGTTGGTGTTCTGGTCGGAGGGCTCCCAGGTCGGTCTGCGGTTCGACTCGACAGCGGATCAGGAAGCGTGGGACCGCCAAGCCGACGCGGAGCTCGACTGGCTGAGGATCGTGCCCGGGAACGAGGATGCCGGCCGCGATTTCGGTGTCGCCTTCCACGAGCTGGGCTCCTGGTACGCGGGCGCGGTTGAGCATCATCTGGCGCCGAATGACGAGGACGACACCGACGACCAACCTCGACGCGACGCGCGTGGCCTACCGACGCTGGTGGTGGAGACGCTGCACATGCTGCCGGCTGAGTTCCGGCCGGTCCTGGCGCGGATCATCATCGGCTCGCTGGAGTTGCACCGCGCGGATCCCGAACGCGTCCTGGCGCGGTGGTTGGAGGACGTCGAGGCCACCGCCTGGCGAGTGCTCGTCGACCGGCGCGAGGACGCGGACTTCACAGCACCTCGGTGACCGGCTCCCGGTCTGGCCTGTCGGTAGCGCGCGCCGAAAAAACAACGATTGGCCGTGTTAGCGCTGGTCAGGAATGCGAGATGACTCGTGGAGGCACGGTAGGTCGGTGAGGCCCCGGCTCCGTCTGCTGGGAGAGCGTCGTGAGGATGTGCCCGTCGTTGATCTTCTAGACGGGTGGTGCTGCGGTGTCGACGAGGTTCTTCTCCGATGCGGAGGTCAGGCGGCTGCGGTCGTGGCCGGAGGAGTTGGGCCGGGACGAGTTGATCCGTCACTTCACCCTCGGCTCGGACGACCGTGCCTGGTTGGAGGGTGCTGCCAGGGGCTCGGGCAACCGGATCGGGATGGCGATCCAGCTGTGCGCGTTGCCCTGGTTGGGGTTCGTGCCCGATGACGTCGCCGCGGTGCCGGCGGCCGCGGCGAACAGAGTGGGGGTGCAGTTGGGGATCCCGATCGCGGACCTGGCCGGGTACGGCGCCCGTGCGCAGACCCGCACCGAGCATCTGCGGGTGGCCGCGGACCGGTTGGGATGGCGCACCGCGGGCCGGGCGGAGTGGAAGGACTTGGAGGAGTTCCTGCTGGCGCGGGCGATCGAGCACGACGCGCCGAGCGTGCTGTTCCGGTGGGGTGCGAGTACCTGCACTCGGCGAAGGTCGTGCGGCCGGGTGTGGTCTCGTTGATGGAGCACATCGCCGCCGTCCGCCGCTCCGCCGTGGGCGAGGTGTTCGGGCGGGTGGAGCACCTGCTGTCCGGGGCGCGTCGTGCGGAGTTGGACGGGCTGCTGGTGGTCGAGGAGGGCATGTCGGTCTCCCGGTTGGCGTGGCTGCACCGCGGCGCGATCAGTGCCTCGCCGATGGCGATCCGGGGCGAGTTGGACAAGCTGCGGTTCCTGCGTGGGTTGGACGCGCACCGGTTGGACCTGTCGGGGTTGCCGGAGGCGCGACGGCGCAGGTTGGCCGGGGTGGGGCGGCGCGCGAGCAACCAGGCATTGGCCCGCCGTGGGGAGGACACGAGGTTCCCGGTGCTGCTGGCGACGGTGGCGGAGTGTTCGGTGGAGGTGCTCGACGAGCTGGTGCAGATGTTCGACCAGGCTGTCTCCGGGACGGAGGGCCGGGCGCGGCGCAAGCTCGACGAGCTGTTGGTCGCGCGGGCCAAGGCCTCGGAGCGGAAGCTGGATCTGCCGGAGGAGATCCTCGCGGTGGCGGTGGACGAGGCGGTCGCCGACGTCGAGGTCGGCGCCCGGCTGCGGTCCTCGAACTCGGCGACCGCGCCGGCCGGATCACCGGCCTCACTGTGGACCGGAGTGGCGGAGTGGCAGCTCGCCTGGCCGTTCACACCGCTGACCGTGGACGACCTGGACGAGTTCATCGGCAGGTGGGCGGGATGGTTGGCCACAGCCTCGAACGGCAGGCTGAGCCACCCCAGCTCGATGCCCGAACGGCGCCCGGAGAACAGCTTCCGTCGTCGTTGACCACCGACTTCTGACATGCGCGGCCGCAAGTACCGGCCAGCTGGCCGGCTGGTCGCACCGAACATGACCGAACTGTCCGCCGTGCCGGCGCACCGCAGCTGTGCGCCTCCGTCACAGCGTCCTAGCCGCCAGCCAGGACGCTGTGACGGAACTCGACCTCGACAAGCCGGAGCGCGATCCGCACCCGCGGCCGCTTGGCCGTTCTGGAGTCATGAGGTCGACGGCGGCCTGGACAGGTAGTCGAAGTGAGGGTCGAGCTCGACGAACTCGTCGGCTGTGTCGCGGAGCTCGCGGCTGACGGCGTGCTTCCAGGACACGACCCGCACTCCGAGACCACGCCCCTGCAACGAGCGGATCGTGGGCAGGAAGTCGCCGTCACCGGCGGCCAAGACTGCCATGTCCCCCTTGTCGGACTTCATGTAGGTGAAGGAGTCCTCCAGCATCTTGGTGGCCAGGGCGGTATCGACCTGCTTCTCCTTGTTGGTGAAGACGCTGCGGTCGAAGGTCACCACCTCGAAGTCGGCGTCACGGACCTTCTGCCAGATGCTGTCGTTCTCCGGTGGTCTGGAGCCGAACAGGATCGATCTGCCCACGAACTGGTCCGGTGGACAGAGCAAGTCATAGAACTTGCCGAAGTCGTAGGTCCAGGGTGCGGTGATCTGCCGTGCCATCGCGGTGCGGACGTCGGGTGCCAGGCCGGTGCGGACCGCTTGGATTCGTTGGCCCTCGATCCAGATGTTGGAGTTGTCGACGTAGACGTACAGGGTCATGGGAGTGCCCTTCTTGTAGTGGGGAAACGCAGGTTCAGCCGCAGACGAGCTGCCGAATCTGACGCAGCAGGTCCTCGGCTTCGGAGCCGCCGATGGACCGGAGAGTCTCGTCACCCCGGTCGCTGGGGCTCAGGACCGCCTTGATGACGTCGGCGACCGGACTGCCCAGCAGGTAGAGCCGCACCACGTCCTCCTGGTTCGGCGGAAGCTCCTGGGGCAGGTGTCCGAGACCGTGTGATTCGAGGGCCCGACTGATCTCCGTGCGTACATGTACCCCGAGCCGACCCGCCCCTTGGATCTTCTTGAGCGTGTCCATCGTGGTCTTACGCAGTCCGTCGTTGTTCGCCACTGCGGTGCGCAGTGCCTCGTAGCTGTCCACCCGACCTCCATGATTAGTTGCTGATCTCTACTAAAGATGAAGATTAAAGATTTTCCACTGACTCCACAAGGGCCATCCGGTCTAGTCGATTTTCAAAAACGATCCATTTCGAGAAGACGACTGAGGGCGCCTCCGCGACAATGCGCACGGGCCGGTTTCCTTCTCACAACCCGTTCTCACTCAAACTGTGTCGGCACCTGGTTGTGAGAAATGTTTGTGAGAAGATTCCGGGGTGAGCAGCGAGCCGGAACCCGCCATCCCATCCGATGCCGACGACGTCGAGCGCCACCCGTGCCCGCGCTGCGCGGTGCAGCCGGGCTCGCCGTGCCGGTCCCGCTCCGGCGCGGTCGCCACCACCTACCACACCGGCCGGTTCACCAAAGTGCCGCGACTGGCCAAGCTGCTGCGCGTACCGGTCCCCGCCGACCGCTCACCGGGGCAGCCGTGGCGGCCAGGCACCCCGCCCCCGGCGCCAATCCCCGACGACCGCCCGGCCGCCGACATCCGCATCGGCTACGCCCGCTGCTCCCACCTCACCCAGGAACTGCGCACCCAACTCGACGCCTTGACCGCGCACGGCATCCCGGCCGACAAGGTCTTCGCCGAGAAGGTCTCCACCCGCGTCCGCGTCCGCCCGGAGTTCGAGAACGCCCTCGACACCTGCCGGCGGATCAAGGCCCACGCCCCGCACTGCCGGGTCATCCTCACCGTCTACGAGATGAAACGCCTGGGACGCGACTCCGCCGAGCTCACCGCGCTGGCCGACCACCTCACCGCCCACGGCATCGCCCTGGAGATGCTCGCCGGACCCCTCACCGGCATCTACGACCCGTCGGGCAGCGGACGGATGCTGTTCGCGTTCTTCGCCGCGATGGCCGAGACCGAACGCGAGAACATCCGCGAAGCCACCCTGGAAGGACTCAGCACCGCCGCCCGCAAGGGCAACCACGGAGGACGACCCCCGGTCATCACCGAAGACATGCTGCACACCGTGCTGCGCCGCCGCGCCCGCGGCGAGTCCGTCGAGGACATCCGTCCCGACCTGATCATCCCCACCGGCAAGAACAAAGGCCGCAACCCCAGCCTGGCCAGCATCTACCGCGCCCTGGCCGACCACGAACGCCGCCAACGCCACCCCGACGCCATCGCCCAGGCAGAAGCCGAGTTCGCCGCCACGCACGCCGATCCTTGATCGGACGCTCCATCACTGCTGGTCAGGCCCCATCGGTCCGATTCCCGGATGCCTACAGCGACCCTCAGGGCGCGAAGTCAGGGGTCGAGGCAGGTCATGGGGCTGGGAGGAAGCCCAGGGGTGAGGTGGGCGTTGTTGCCGCTGAGGGTGATCGAGCCGTGCTCGAAGGTGATGGTGCCGTCGAGTTGGTCGCCGAGGGTGCGGGTGGGGCGGCCGAGTGGTCCTTGGGGGCCGCCGTGGGTTCGGTAGAGGTACCAGGCTTCTCGGCGTAACCAGACGAAGCGGCCGTCGGGTGAGGTGACCATGGCGCCGGGGGAGTGGCGGCTGCCTTCGAGCAAGACGAGCTGTGCCGGGCCGCAGGGGATGGGGTCGCTGGTGGGGTAGCCCTGCTTGTCGGCGGCGGTATTGGTGAAGAAGTCGGTGTAGTCGTGGAAGTAGCGGCCTGCCATGACCACAACGCGGTGTTCGTCGAGGGCCATGATGCGGCTGTTGACCGCGCGGCCGCCCCGCAGGTCCTGGCTGTAGCCGGGTTTCCACTCGTGGACGTAGCCGTACTGGTCGGGTGTGGGGCAGCCGAGTTCGTCGCGGCCTCCGGCGCGGGTGTAGGCGGCGCGGAACGGCGCGGTCCAGCGCGAGTCGGCACCGACCCCGATGTCGTCGCATCCCGGGACGGCGATGCCGGTGGAAGTCGGCGATGACATCGGGGGTGCGGCGGCGGAGAGCATGGTCATGGCGACCGCCAACCCGGTGACGGCGGCGAGGGCCAGCGGGCTGCGGTGGCCGAGGGCGGCAGTAGTGGGGGAATTCTCGGCCGGTGGGGATGCGGCGAGCGTGGCGTCCTGCGCCAGGCCCGACCGGTCGGACTCGTGCGGCTCGGTGGCACCGCTGGTGAGGGCTTGCCGCTTCCCAGGCTCGTCCCGGCGTGAATACGCGGTGTCAGCGGCTTCCCATCGGGTGCGCCACTTCTCAGGGTCTTCGCCGCAAGCCTGCACGATGCCGCGCGTGATCTCCCAGGTGGGACGACGCGCGCCCCGACATGCCTGGGAAATGGTCGGTTCCGAAACGTGGATCAGCGCGGCGACGGCCTTGTAGGTGCGGTCGCCGATGAGTTCCTGCAGGTCGGTCGCCAACCGTCTGAGCTCGGGCGGGCCCGGCATCTCCTCGGGGGCTGTCCTGTCGCGGGGCATGGGAGAGTCTCCTGGGAAAGTCGTTCCGTACAACATAAAAAGTACGTTTGACCTGCGGGTTTGTACGGTCGATCCATTGGTAGGACTGGTCGCGACGCACCACCGAGGGCGTCTGCCCGAGCCCTTCGCCCCGACCCGGCCAGGCCGGTGGGAGAGACGGGCTCGGCGATCACGAGAAGGGATGCTCCATGACCAGGACCGGAGAAACCAGACGACCCATCCGGCGCCGCCCGACGATGCGCGCGGCGGCATTGGCGTTGTGCGCGGCAGTCATGGGGTTGGGCTCGGCGCTTGCGGCACCGGCCGCGCAGGCGGCCGGGACGGGCTACAACAACACCGATCCCTACGCCACCGGCTGCAACGTCGGGGCCAGCCCGATCCACTACTACTACCCCCCGGGCGGGGGCCGGTTCACCATGTTCTACTCCGGCAACTGCGGCACCAACTGGATCCAGTGGGACGGCCCCAACGTCTGCACGTGGAAGCGCGTGCAGTCCGCCTACGGCAGCTGGACCAAGTGGGAGAGCGACCACGCCACCTGGTCGTACTCGATGCAGATCTACGCCCCCGGCACCACCTCGGTGGACGTCGAGTGGGCGGTCGGCAGCACCGAGTTCGGAGGCGGCAGGTGCTTCGCCGGTGCCTGGGACTACGCACACGAGGTCGGCAAGCACGGCTGGTACACCGTATGACCTGAACGGCACCCGATACGGCGGAGCGGGGCACCTTCAAAACCTGGAGGTGGGCCGGCCCCGCCGTAAAACCCCCGGTAAAAAACGCGGAGTTGTTTTTTTGGGGGTTGGTTAGGGGTGGGCCGGGGTTGCT
>NZ_JBHYXZ010000253.1:0-2927 GCF_042752395.1 Actinosynnema sp. NPDC059335
GCGCGGCCGGGCGCGGCGCCGCCCCCCGCCGCCGCGCCCCCCCCCCCCCCCCCCGCACACCGCACCCGCCGGGGCTGCGGCTTGACGACACCCCGGTGGTCGGGTCGCCGAACGACTCGTCAGCCGGTGTAGAGCGTCAGCCCGTACGTCGAGATCGGTTCGGCGATCGGCTGGTAGTACATCGTCCCGCCCGTGGTGCAGTTGCCCGACCCGCCCGAGACCACGCCCAGCGCCCGGACGGTGGTCCCCGAACCCGGGTCCGTGACCACCGGCGCGCCGGAAGCGCCCGGCTCGACGCACACGTTCACCCGGACGAGTTGGCTGACACAGCCCTGCGCGTAGCACACGGTCTGGTTGAGACCGGCGACGCCGCCGCACCGCCAGCCCCCGACCGGGCTCGAGTAGCACACCGACGAGCCGACCGCCGGGGTGCCGAAGCCGACGATCGTGACGTCGGGTCCGGCGTCGTGGCGGTCCACCAGCGGGGTGGACGCGGCGGCGGAGGACGTCACCCGGATCAGGCCGTAGTCGTTGCCCGGGAACGACGAGCCGGCCGACGTGCCGACGGGGCCGCCGACGCCGGACCACGAGCTGCCCGCGCCGACGCAGTGCCCGGCGGACAGGACGTACCGCGCGGTGCCGACGCGGGCGTTGAACCCCAGCGTGCACCGGGTGGCGCCGCTGTAGAGCGCCTGGCCGGAGACGAGGTCCCACACCGGGCGGGGCGCTTCGGCGACGTGGTCGACCGAGACCGGCCCGGCGCCGACCCGGTCCGCCCACCGCGCGACCCCGTCGGCGGCTCCGTGCACCGTCACGACCAGCGCGTTCGTCGCCGGGTCGAGGTACCAGCCGGTGACCGCGGCGGGCCGGGTCGCGGCGGCGCGGTCCAGCCGCTCGCGGGCGAGGTCCGGGGCGACGCGGTCCGGCGTCGCCGACACCGGACCGGCCGCGGTGAGCGCGAGACCGGCCGCGAGCACGGCCGCCCCCGCCCGGCGCACGACGTCAGCGAAGGTCATGGTCTTCTCCCTCCAGAACCGCGACGGTAGACGTCACCGGCGTGGCGGGATAGCGGCCGTTCGTGGCCGGCGGTCACGCAGTGACACCCGAGCGTCACCTCGTGGAGCGGGGACGGCACCTACCCTGGTCGGGTGGCGATCGCGATCCTGTGCGCGGTGACGGGCGCGGTGCTGAGCGCGCTCGGCGCCGCGTTGCAGCACGCCGGGGTGCGGGACGTCGGCGACCTCACCGTGCGCCGGTTCACCCGGTTGGCGTCCAACCGGAGGTGGCTGCTCGGGTTCTCGGTGCTGTTCGTCGCGGCGGTCCTGCAGGTCCTCGCGCTGGCCCTGGCGCCGGTCACGGTCGTCGCACCGCTGGCTGTCCTGTCGTTGCCGGTGGTCGCGGCCCTCGGCGTCCGGCGCGTGACGCCGGGGTTCGGGGTGGCCGTGGTGGCGGCGACGGGCGGGGTGGCGACGTTCGTCGCGGTCGCGGCCCGGTCGGCGGTGACCACGGACGTGGAGCCGGCGGCGGCGTTGCGGGCGATCCAGGTGGTCGCCGCCGTGGTGTGCGGGTTCGTGCTGGTCGGGGCGTTCCGGAGCGGGACGTCGCGGGCGCTCGCGCTGGCGGCCGGCGCCGGGGCGGCGTACGGGTTGGTGGCGGTGCTGGTGCGGGACGTGACGACGTCGCTGCCGGAGGTGCCGTGGGTGTCGTTCGCCGGGCTGGCGGTGGCGTTCGTGGTCGGCGCGTCGCTCATCCAGCTGGGGTACGCGAGCGGGCCGGCGGACCTGGTGGTGGCGGGCCAGACCGTGCTGAACCCGATCGTCGCGGCGTGGATCGGGATGGTGCTGCTGGACGAGACGCCGGGCGCGGCCGGCGGCACGCTGGTCGTGCTGGTCTCGAGCGCCGTCGTGTCGCTGACCGGGATCGCCGCGATCGCCCGCTTCCACCGCCGCCGGCTGGCGGCTCAGGCCACCGACCCGGCGACGACCGCGAGTTGACCGCGAGCGGACCCGCCGGCGGCTCGGACGCCTCGGCCGAACCGACCGCTGGTTCGAGCCGCCGGGCCAACGACGACATCAGGGTGAACGCGTCGGCCCGTCGTCCGGCCCGACCGCTGGTCGGCACCGCCGCGCGAACGACGACAACGGGTCGGCCACCGACCGCTCGACCGCCCGGGTTCCCTCCCGGCGGCGAAGGCGCGCCGACCGGGCGGGTGCTCAGTTCGGGTCCATGCCGCCCGCGCCGGCCTCGCCCTCGGGCGTCGACTCGTCCGGCGCGGTGTTGGCCGAGCCCCGCTGCTCGTCGGCGAACGTCGGCCGGGAGTGCTCGGCGGCGAAGTCCGGCTCGTCCTCCATCGAGGACGCGGTGACGGGGTCGGGTTCGGGTGTGGTCACCGCAGTGGTGTATCCCTTCGCTGACGGCCCGAAACCAGCAGGGGAGCTCGTGCGCATCGGTGTGTTCTACGACGGGACGTGGTTCGCCTACCTGAGCGATTTCCACGCCACCGCCCACCCGCGGGCGGCTCGCGTCGCGTTGGACGGCTTCCACGACGCGGTGCGCTGGTACGTCCACACCGTGACCGGGCGGCCCCTCGACGAGTGCGTGCTGCACGAGGCGCACTACGTGCGCGGCCGCATCGACACGCCGGCCGCGTCGTTCGACGCCGCGCTGGCCGCCGCCGGCATCACCCGGCACGACCTCCCGCTGCACGGCGGCAAGGAGAAGGGCGTCGACGTCCACTTCGCGCTCGAAGCGTGGGAGCGCGCCACCACCGCGCCCCTGGACTGGGTGGTGCTGGTCACCGGCGACGCCGACTTCACCCCGCTGGCCGCGCGGCTCGCCGCGCGCGGGGTGGGCGTGATCGTGCCGGTGGTCGACGTCCGGCTCCCGTCCGGCACGCCGCCGCCCGCCTGGACGCCGCGCACCGCCGC
>NZ_JBHYXZ010000253.1:2937-7298 GCF_042752395.1 Actinosynnema sp. NPDC059335
GGGGGGCCTCGGCCGGCGCCCGCCGGCCCCGCCCCCGCCGGCGGGCCCGCGGCCCCCCGCGGGGCGGTGCGGGGCGCCGGCGACGCGGACGCCCTCGTTCGACGAGCTGTTCGCGCCCGCCGACCGCGCCGACTACCCGCTGCGGAGCCCGTTCGTGCGGTCCGGCGGGGTCGCGGCGTCCCCGGTCGGCACGCCGCGCGGCCGCCGGCTGGGGACGGTGACCGGGTGGCGGGCCGGGCAGAAGCACGGGTTCATCACGGACACGCGCGGCGGGTCGTGGTTCGCGTCGCGGGACGACCTGCCGGTGGGGCTGGCCATGCTGCCGACCGGGACGCCGGTGTCGTTCACCGGGTCGCCCACGCCGTTGCCGGGCCGGAAGTACCCGAGGGCGCAGTCGATCCGGATCGTGGTCGAGTGACACCGGCGGCCCCGGTCGGCGGTCAGCTCGCGGTGCAGGACGCGGTCGGCGCGCCGTTGGCCGTGCGGGACGTGGCGGTGAAGCCGAACGTGGTGCTCGTGCCGGCCGCGAGCGAGCCGTTGTAGCCCGCGTTGCGCGCCGTCACGGTCGAGCCGCTGGTGGTCACGGTCGCGTTCCAGGCGTTGGTCACGGCCTGCCCGTCGGCGAACGTCCAGGTGACCGTCCAGCCCCTGATGGCCGACGACCCGGCGGTGACGCGGACCTCGCCCTGGAAGCCGCCCGGCCACTGGTTCGTCACCCGGTAGGCGGCGGTGCAGCCCGGCCCGCCACCCGGCGTGGTGGTGGTGGTGGTGGTGCTCGTGGGTTGGGTGCCGCTGTAGATGCTCGCTTCCTTGGCCGTGGCCTTGATGCCGTTGGCCCCGTGGAAGATGCGCTGACCCCAGGTCGTCAGCCGGGCCGGGTCGAAGTCGGTGGCCATGTCCAGGATCGGGTCGCTGTTGCCGCTCCACGACCACGCCAGGTAGCCCAGGCCGCGCTCCTGCGCCTCGCTCAGGATCGTCTCGTGGTCGACCTCGTTCGCCGCGAACCGCCACCCGAACTCGCCGATGACCAGCGGCCAGTTGTTGGCCTGGAAGCGGTCGAGGTAGTCCACGATGCCGGAGGCGGTGTTGAACACCGAGTACATGTGGATGGACAGCACGGTGTTGCGCTGCGTGTCGGCGTCGAGGACCTTCCGGGCGTTGTCCCGCATGACGTACTGCCAGTCCTGGCCCCAGTTCGGCCCGTCCACCATCAGCAGGTGCCGGAACCCGTTGGCGCGCATCTTCTCGATCGCGTCCACGGTGGCGTCGGTCCACTGCGCGGCGTTGGTGTTGCCGATCGGCTCGTTGCCGATGTTGATCACGACGTGGTTCTCCTGGCCGACCAGCGCGCCCTTCTGGCCGATCCAGTAGTCGACCGCCTCGTCCAGCGACGCCGCCGCGCCCTCCTCGCCGTAGCCGGTGGTGTCGTGCACCTCCAGGACGCAGATCAGCCGGTTCTGCTTGCACAACCCGATCACCGCGGCGGTGTCCGTGGACGGTCCCCACCGCTTGCCGCTGCCCAGCACCACGCGGACCGTGTTCGCGCCCAGCGCCTTGACGTCGGCGAACGAGCTGGTGCGCCCGGTGAACCAGACGTGCGGGTGGTTGACGCCCCGCATCACGAACGGCTGACCGTTGGCCTCGACGATCTTC
The DNA here is from genome assembly GCF_042752395.1 of Actinosynnema sp. NPDC059335. NCBI lineage: Bacteria > Bacillati > Actinomycetota > Actinomycetes > Pseudonocardiales > Pseudonocardiaceae > Actinosynnema > Actinosynnema sp. NPDC059335. The sequence goes on from NZ_JBHYXZ010000253.1 coordinate 4,591, forward strand.
GTCCCGCTGACGTGCAGCCCGGTCGCGGCGCGGGCCTGCGGCTGCGCGGTCGGCCCGATGCCCGCCACCACGAGCAGCGCGGCACCGAGCAGGGCGAACGTTGTCCTCATCCCTCGACACCCCTTTGAGTCGACGACTGTGACGCCCACCCGCCCGGAGCGCTCCGGGAGCGCTCCCAGACGAGCTGTCGGCCGGCGCCACCGACATGGGCATGATTAGTTTCCGAGTGGAACTTAAGCGTCCACGCTACGAGAGGAGCCGACGTGGCGTCAAGATCCGCCGCTGTTCACCGCGTCCCCGCGGGCCGCTATGTTCGACCGGTGACCTCGACCGCCCGTGCCACCGCGCCGTGGCCGACGCTGCCGCCGGTGGCGCGGGACGTGCTGCTGGAGGTGCTGATCCACGGCCCCCGGTCGCGCGCCGGGCTGGCCGACCGGCTGCGGCTGTCCCGCCCGACCCTCACCCGCGTGACCAGGACGTTGGTCGCCGAGGGCCTGCTGGTGGAGGGCGACACGAAGCCGCGCCCGACGGTCGGCCGGCCCTCCGAGACGCTGCACGTGCGCGCCGCGGCCCACCGGTTCCTCGGCGTGAAGCTGACCGCCGAACGCCTCTTCGCCACCCTGACCGACCTGACCGCCACGCCGCTGGCGACCGCGGAGGAGCCCCTGCGGTCGCACGACCCCGACGCGGTGGCCGGCCAGATCGCGGACGTCGCGGCCCGGTTCCCCGGCCTCACGGCGATCGGCGTGACCGTGGGCGGGATCGTGCTGGACGGCCTGGTCGCCCGCCACGAGTTCCTGGGCTGGACCGACGTGCCGCTCAAGGCCGAGGTGACCCGGTTGACGGGCGTGCCGACCGCGGTCGACAACGACGTCCAGGCGCTCACCGCCGCCGAGCACTGGTTCGGTCCGGGCGCGGGCCTGACGTCGATGGCGGTGATCACCGTCGGCGCGGGCGTCGGCACCGGGATGATCGTGGACGGGCGGCTGCTGGCGGGCGCGCACGGCCTGCCGCCGCACTTCAGCCACACGCTGGTCGACGGCAAGGGCCCGCTGTGCGGCTGCGGCCGGCGCGGCTGCATCTCCAGCTACCTCATGACCCACGTGATGCTGCGGCGGCTGGCGGGCCGGCCGACCTACGACGAGGCGCTGGAGCGCGTCCACGCGGGCGACCCGCTCGCCCGCCGGGTCTTCGACGAGGCGGGCTACGCCCTCGGCGTGCTCATCGGCACCGTCGCCAACGCCTTCGACCCGCAGAAGGTGCTGCTGACCGGCGACGGCCTGCCGCTGTACGAGGTGGCATCGCCCCTGGTGCACGACGGCATCGAGGACACCTACGAGGACGACCCGGACCTGATCGACCTGGACGTGCGGCCGTTCGACTTCAGCCGGTGGGCGCGCTCCGGCGCGGCCCTCGCGATCAAGGCCACCATCACGGGCGCGATCGCCGGGGGCCGTTGAGCTACGCGGTGCTGTACAGCTCGTCCAACACCGCCCGCGCCTCACCGCCGGGCCTGATGCCGAGGTCGGCGTCGAGCACGCGCCACAGCCTGCGGTAGACCTCGATCGCGCCGACCCGGTCGCCCGAGCGGGCCAACGCGCGCATCAGCAGCACCTGCAACGACTCGCGGGTGACGTGCGCCGACGCGTGCGGCGCCAGCAGGTCGGCCGCCTCGCGCGGCGCGCCCAGCACGATCTTCGCGGTGGCCAGGTGCTCGACGGCGGTCAGCCGCCGCTCGCGCCACAGCGCGGCCACGGCGGTGGCCGGCCCGGACGGCACCAGCCCGGCCAGCCCGTCCACCGGCCAGTCCGCCAGCGCGGCGGTCAGCGCGACGACCGCCCGGCGCGGGTCGCCCTCCCGCAACGCGGTCGCGCCGCACCGGAGCAGCCCGCCCGCGCACAGCACGTCCACGGCCTCGGCGGGCACGTCGAGCCGGTAGCCGTGGCCGACGTGGACGAGCAGGCGGGAGAGCCCGGGGTTCGCGGTGTCGAGGCAGCGGCGCAGGCGGGACGCGTAGAGCTGGAGGTTCTTGACCGCGCTGCGCGGCGGTTCGCGTTCCCACAGGTAGTCCATCAGGCGTTCGGTGGACACGGCCGACCCCGCGTCCAGCGCGAGGGCCGCCAGCAGCGTCCGCGTCTTCACGCCGCCGGGCACCACGCGCGCCACGTTCGGGCCGCCCACCGCCGGACCGCCGAGCAGCCGGACGTCCAGCTCCCGCGGCACGCGCGAGGTCGAACAGATGGACACCCGGATCTCCCCCTGCCGAACCCGATCGGACACCCACACGGTAGGTCGTGCCCCCGACGCGCGACGGCGGCCCGAAGGCCGGGAAACATCGGTGTCCGCACCACATACCGGACGTATACCGGCAGGTGGGAGCGTGCCCCCTCGACGCCCGCGCCGCGGTGCGGCGGCCGGTCGCCCGGCACGATCCCGATTCGGGGAACCGCAAGGCCACGAGCACGCGGTCCCCGCGGCGGGGAGGGTTCCGGCGCCGAGCCCGGACGGGTCGATCACCACCACTGGACGCACCTCAAGCGGAAAGGACGTGACCGATGGACCTCACCTTCGACGACTCGGAACTCGACCTCGGTGACCTCGCCGTCACCGCCATGCGCGACGCCGTCGCGCTGCCCGAGACCGGCGCTTCGGCGGCGGCGTGCTCGTGCCGCCGCCCCTCGGGCGGGGGGGGTCTCACTCCGGGGCTG
>NZ_JBHYXZ010000254.1:0-2088 GCF_042752395.1 Actinosynnema sp. NPDC059335
GGGGGGGGGGGGGGGGCGGCCCCGCGCCCCGGGGGGCCCCCGCGGGGGCGCCCCGCCCCACCGCGCCGGGTCCGGCCGCTGCGGTGGTCGCCGTCCGCGGTGGTGGTGCACCTGGGCGCGCGGCGTGTGGTGGACGACCTGGCCCACCACACGATCTCGTTCGGCGGCGAGTGGGAGGGGACGTTCGACGAGATCATCCGCCGCGGGCGCCCGATGAGCGACCCGTCCCTGCTGCTGACCACGCCGACCCTCACCGACCCGGGGCTCGCGCCCGCCGGGCGGCACCTGCAGTACCTGCTCGCGCCGTGCCCCAACCTGGACACCGGCCCGATCCGCTGGGACGTCGTCGGGCGCCGGTACGCCGAGGAGGTCGTCGGCGAGCTGGTCTCCCGCAAGCTGCTCGACCCCGGCGTCGAGGTGCTGTCCGTGACGACGCCCGCCGACTGGGCCCGCGCCGGCCAGGCCGCGGGCACCCCGTTCTCGGCCGCGCACACGCTCGGCCAGACGGGCCCGTTCCGACCGCGGAACCTCCCGTTCCGGCACGGCAACGTCGTGCTCGCGGGCAGCGGCACCACCCCCGGCGTCGGGATCCCGCCGGTGCTCATCTCGGGCCGGCTCGCCGCCGAACGGCTGCGGCGACCGTGACGGGTGGCCCGCCCCGGTTTGACCCGAAAGAGTGACCTACACACCTTTACCAACGCTTTACTGACGTCGCCCGGTGCCCGATACTGTCCGGCGAGGGGAGTACTTCCCAAGCGCCTGCCCGGTCAGTACGGACGTCCCGTCGGCGTCCCCGGGAGGCCGCCCCGCCAGGGGTGAAGGAGACCTCGAACTTTTGTCGTTCGAGGAGGTCCGATGCCCCTGTCAGCAGCAGTGCCGGCGAGCCCGGTCGAGCCCGTGGGGTCGCCGTGGTTGTGGTTGGTCAGCATCGCCGTGCTGGTCGTGTTGCTGATCGCGGACTTCGTGGTCACCCACCGGCCGCACGAGGTGTCCATCCGGGAGGCCGTGGGCTGGTCGGTGTTCTACCTGGCGCTGCCCGTGGTGTTCGGGCTGTGGCTGTGGAACCACGCCGGCGGTGACCGGGCGCTGGAGTTCATGACCGGGTTCGTGGTCGAGAAGTCGCTGTCGGTCGACAACCTGTTCGTGTTCATGCTGCTGCTGGCGGCCTTCGCGGTCCCCGCCGAGGTGCAGCAACGCGTCCTGCTCTACGGCATCGTCGGCGCGCTCGTGCTGCGCGGCGTGTTCATCGCGGCCGGCGCGGCGATGCTGGCCGCCGGGACGTGGGCGTTCCTGGTGTTCGGGCTGGTCCTGCTGGTGTCGGCGATCAAGGTCCTGCGCCAGGCGATGGCCGGGGTCGAGGAGGCGCGGGACGTCTCGCGGATGCGGTCGGTCCGGCTGCTGCGCCGGCTGATGCCGGTCACCGACGACTACCACGGCGCCCGGCTGACCGTGAAGGAACGCGGTCGCCGCGCGCTCACGCCGCTGGCGGTCGTGGTGGTGGCGGTCTTCGCCACGGACGTGGTGTTCGCCGTCGACTCGGTGCCCGCGGTCTACGGCATCACCGACGACCCGTACCTGGTGTTCGCGACGAACGCGTTCGCGCTGCTGGGCCTGCGCGCGCTGTACTTCGTGCTGCACACGGCGCTGGCGAAGCTCGTGCACCTCAACCACGGGCTCGCGATCATCCTGGCGTTCATCGGCGTGAAGCTGGTGCTGCACTGGGCGCACGGGATCTGGCCGGGCCTGCCCGAGATCCCCACGCCGGTCTCCCTGGTGGTGATCATCGCCATCCTCGCCGTCGTCACCGTGACCAGCCTGCGCAGCAGGCGGCGTGCCGAAGCCCGTGCCGACCGACCGGGCGAGAAGGCCGCCACGCCAGGGGACTGACCATGGTGTTCGAGTGGCTGCTCGACGTGCTGGTCACCACCGCCCTCACCGCGCTCGTCGTGGGGGCGCTGGTGATCAGCTGCGCCGCGCTGCACCCGCCACGCGGTCCGGGGGGCGGTGCCGGGGTTACACCGGCGGGGGCGCCCTGTGCCCCCCAAAGAACCCGGTCCTTTACCCCCCCACCCCACCCCCCCCCCCCCC
>NZ_JBHYXZ010000254.1:2098-7262 GCF_042752395.1 Actinosynnema sp. NPDC059335
GCGCCTCCTCGTAGCCCTCGGCGACGGCGACCACGGCGGCGTGGGCGGCCGTCAGCACCCCCACCCCCCCCCTGGGGGCGGGGGCGGCGCGCGGCCCCCCCCCCCCGCGGCGGGCGGCGGCCCCGGGCAACCCCCGGGGCCCCCCACGCCTGGACCCGCTAACGTCCCGGTGACGTGACCGCCACCACGGACCCGGGCCGCCGGCCGGGCGACCTGATCCGCGCCGACCCGCTGCCGCGCCGGTTCCGGCCGGCGCACGCCGAGGCCGCCTACCGCGTCTTCTACCAGGGCGTCGGCCACGACGGGCGCGGTCGGCTGGTCACCGGCTCGGTGTTCGTCCCCGAGGGCGCGCCGCCGGGCGGCGGCTGGCCCGTGGTCAGCTACGCCCACGGCACGACGGGCCTGTCCGACCGCACCGCGCCGTCCCGCACCGGCCTGCTGCGGCTGGAGCGCGAGCACGTCGCGGCGTGGCTCGCGGCCGGTTACGCGGTCGCCGCGACCGACTACGAGGGCCTCGCCACGCCGGGACCGCACCCGTACCTCAACGGCGAGGCGGTGGCCGACGACGTGATCGACATCGTGCGCGCGGCCCGGCGGCTCGACCACCCGCTCGACCGGCGCTGGCTCGTCGCGGGCTTCTCCCAGGGCGGGCACGCGGCCCTGTTCACCGCCCTGACGGCCACGCGCTACGCGCCGGAGCTGGACTTCCTCGGCACGGTCGCGCTCGCCCCTCCGGTGCACCCGGTGCGGGTCGTCGCCACCCGCACCGGCGACGCGGCCGCGGCCGTCTGCGCGTTCGTGCCGATCGTCCTGGCGGGCCTGCGCGCCCGGTACCCCGACTTCTCCCCCGGCTTCCTCACCGGGCGCGGCACGGCGCTGGTCGACCTGGCCGCACGGGTGTCGCTGGTCGAGGTGTTCCGCGCCGCCAGGGCGATCACCAACCACGAGACCGGCATGACGGACCTGACCCGCCACCCCGACGTGGCCCGCGTGCTGGACGAGTGCCGCGTCCCGGTCGCCTGCCTGGACCGCCCGGTCTTCCTGGCCGCGGCGGGCAACGACGAGATCGTGCCGCCCGCGGTGATCCACGACTTCGCCGACGACATCGCCGCAGCGGGCAGCGCCGTGCGCCTGACCACGTACCCGGACGCCGACCACGGCGCCATCCTCGCCGCGGCCCGCCCCGACGCGACGGCGTGGGCGGCCGACGTCACCGGCCACGCGCCCGCCCCGGTCACGCCGTCGCCCCGCTTCGACCTGCTCGACGCCACCGGCGACGGCTACCTGCGCCGCGACGACTACGAGGTGTTCGCGCTGCGCCTGGTCCAGGCGTTCGGCCACCCGCCGCGCTCCCCCGCCGCGATGGCCGTCCGCTCCGCCTACCGCGCGCTGTGGCGCGCCCTGGCCGCCGAGTCCGACACCGACGACGACGGCCGCGTCGACAAGGCCGAGTTCCTGGCGTGGGCGGGCCGCGCCACGCACGAGGTCTTCGACCGCACCCTGCGCCCGCTGGCCACGGCCGTGCTGGCGCTGGTCGACGTGGAGGGCACGGGCGTGGTGCGGCGCGACGGGTTCCTCACCCTCATGGCCCGGTGCGGCCTGCCCGACGCCGACGCGCGCACCCTGTTCGACCGCCTCGACGCCGACCACCGCGGCACGCTCGGAACCGACGAGATCGTCCGCGCCACCCGCGAGTTCTGCCTGGAGCCCGCACCCGACAAGCCCGGCCACTGGCTGTTCGGCCGGTTCTGAGCCGTCACCGCACCGGGCACCGGGCGTCGTCGGCCGGCAGCGCGTGCACGCACGTCGGCACGGTGCCCAGGTCGGCGATGTCGGCCAGCTCCAGCAGCGCCACGGGCCGCGACGCGCCGGTCCGGTCGACGTCGAAGGCGATCGGACCGGAAGCGCCCCGGTAGCAGCTGCCGCGCGCGGCGTCCCGGTCGTCCGGCGGGCACGAGAGCTCCCGCAGCTCCTGCCCGATGGCGGCGCGGTTCGGCGGACCGACGGCGGCGTCGCCGAGCGGCACCCCGGCGGCGTCGACCCGCTGCCGCTTGAACCGGTTCTCCTTGACCGCGTGCACGAACAGCCCCGCGCCGTCGTACGACACGCCGACGCGCTCGCCGATCCACGGCAGCACGGTGGCGTCCTCCTGGAGCCTGCGGCCGAACTCGCGCCACGCCGGGCGCCCGCCCGCGCCGGACCGCAGGTCCCGCAGGCCGGCGCACAGCCGGGACGGCTCGTCCGCGCCGTCCCGCTCCGGCGACAGGCACGTGCGGTTGCCCTGCACGACCGCGCTCGCCAGCGACACGTACGCCATCGACCGCCCGCGGTGCTTCTCCGTCCGCTTGCCGCCGTCGGCGACGAACCGCGACGTGGTGTCGTTGCCGACCACCACGGGGGTGCGGTCCTCGCACTCCTCGTACAGGGTGTCCAGGAAGCCGTCGAAGTCGTACTCCCGGCCCGCGTAGTACGCGATCCGGCCGACCTCCGCGGTGTCGCAGCGCGGTTCGACCCCGCGCACCGGGCCGCGCCACGCCACCAGCCACGACTCGTCCGCGCCGAGGACTTCGTCCAGGCCCTGCCGCAACGTCTTCAGGTAGCTGTCGCCCTCGACGTCCGCGGGCTGGTAGACCGTCACCTCCTTGCCCAGCCGCCGCGAGTACTCGCGCAGCAGCGCGATCTGCTTCTCGTTGCCGGGCACGAGCTGGAAGTACAGCGGCGACCGGTCGGCGAGCCCCTGCCCGGTCAACGTGGTCGCCACCACCGGGATGCCCAGGTCGCCCAGCGCGCCGATGGCGCTCTCCGTCGCGGGCACCGTGCGCCCCATCCCGACGACGCCCATCGCGGTGCGGTCGCCGGCGAACAGCGGGGCCAGCAGGCGGTCCACGACGGTCCGGGCGTGCCGCATCTTGTGGCCGCCGTTGGCCACGACGACCCGCAGCAGCGGCAGGTCGCCCTCGGTGTTGTCGTGCGACTGCCGGATCAGCAGCCCGGTCAGCTCCTCGGTGACCGCGCCGGCCGAGTCGTCCGGCACGGTCGGGCTGGTCAGCTCGGCGAAGTACACCACGGTCACCAGGGGCCGGTGGTCGGACGCGGCGGCCAGCCGCTCGGCTTCCCGGTTCAGCTCGAAGATCGCGAGCTGGGCCTTGCGCAGCCGGTCGTCCTCGCCGAAGACCTGTGCCGCGCTGTCGCTGTAGCCGACGCACTCGCCGCCGTCCGGCGTGTCGACCCACTCCGCCGCCACGCCGGCGCGCGCGGACGGCAGGCAGTCCTCGACGATCCGGGCGACCAGCCACCGCCCGCCGGTCAGGCTCGCCGCGACCAGCGCCGACACCGTCACGGCGGCGATGAACGACCGGCGCGCGGGCACCGGGACGGGACGCGGGCGCAGCAGGCCGCGGTGGGCGTCCCAGGCGCGGCGGTCCCGCTCCCCCGGCCGGTCGCCGCCCGCCGGCGGCAGCGCGACGGTGATGAACCGCGCGTCCGGGCGCAGGGTCTGCCGGCGTGCCGGGAGTTCCCGGTACCAGTCGCGGATCTCGTCGGTGATCTCGCTCGCCGGCTGCGGCGTGCGGTGCGCGAGCCGGGCCGGCAGGGACGGGGACGTGGCCACGAAGAGCACCGGATCGTGCTCGGTGGACTGGTTGCGGACGTCGTTGACCAGGCCCAGCAGCTCCCAGCCGCCGTTGTCCTCCCGGACGTTGTCCAGCAGCACCACGGTGTACGCGGTCCGGTGCCAGCGCCGCAGCCGCCACGTGCCCGGCCCGTACAGCTCGCGCAGGTCTTGGAGGAACGCGTGCACGAGGAGCTTCTTGAGCTGCGGCAGGTTCTCGTCGTCCTGCCGGCCGACGGTGAGGAGTTCGGCGAAACCGGTGAAGCCGGCCGAGTGCCCCGGCAGCATGAACGGCTGGCGCATCAGCCACCTCGGCTCGCCGCCGGTCACTCGCGAGCCGCGCGTCCACAGCCAGAACCGCAGCGGCCGGTGCCACGCGAACAGCAGGGACACCAGGAACCGCGCCGGGGCGGGCAGCGACGCCGAGACCTCGATCGCCGCCTGCCGGGCCGCCTCCGGGCGTTCCCAGCGCGCGTGCCACAGCCGCAGCAGGCGGGTGATGTCGGTCAGCTCGTTGCGGTTGTCGCCCTCGGTGAGCCGCCAGCCGGTGAGCCAGTCGACGAGGCGGTAGCGGCGGAACCGGCTCGGCCGCAGGGCCCCGAACCGGTCGGCGGACAGCCGGTGCCGCAACTCGTCCAGCACGGGCAGCAAGGGGCTCCTGCGCCGCGGCGACGGGTTCTCGCCCTCCGCAGGCTCCCACCGCGCGGCGGAGGCGGCGATCGCCTCGTCCACGTCGACGCGGACGAGCGGGATCCGGGGCGGGCTCGCGTCGTCCACGAGCCTGGCCAGGTCGGTCAGGAACCCGTCCGCCCCGCCGCCGATCAGGCACGGCAGCGGCAGCGGCCGGTCGCCGCGCAGACCGCCGTGCCCGGACCCCGACCAGCGCGGCCGCTCGCTCAGGTCCCTGACCGCCGACAGCACGGCGTACAGCCCGCGGAACACAGCCTTCGCCACCGACCCTCCTCCGTCCACCGACCCAGCGAGAACTATGCGGGCGCGACGGCGATCCGTCGCCGCAGTGATCGGGCCGGGTCGGGTCGGCGGGTCAGCCGCCCGTCGGGCGCGGGACGAGCAGGAGCCCGTCGTCGGTGCGCTCCACCACGAAGACCCGCCCGTGACGCCGTGCCATCGGGGACACCGCGAACCGCCGGCCTTCGTCGTCCACCGGGATGGCCAGGCTCCGACCGGCGCAGTCGTAGGTCAGCGACAGGGTGAACGTGTGGGCGGCACGGGCGGCGGCCAGGCGCAGCGGCAGCGCGGTCCGGCCCAGCGCGGGCACGACGACGCGACGCGTGGTGAAGTACGCGCCCTGGTCGACCCCGTTCCCGACCGACCGGGCGAGCGGGAAGGGCGCGTCGAGGTCGAACGTGAGCCCGTCCTCGTTCCGCGCGGCGGCGGGGACGAGGAACGCCGTCCCCGCGACGACCGGCTCCTCCCGCTTGTCGGTGACGACCACGTCGCGCACGACGGCGTCGCGGGGACGCGGGCGCGCGCCGCGTCGCGTCGACCCGCAACGCGGTGCCCGGCGTGGTGGTGACCGCCGACGCGGCGAGC
>NZ_JBHYXZ010000255.1:0-3151 GCF_042752395.1 Actinosynnema sp. NPDC059335
GGGGGTGTGCTTCCCCCCCCCGGCCCCCCCGCCCCCCGGGGCCCCCCCCGGCCGGCCCCGGGGCGTGCGGCGTCGCGTCACGGGCTGGTGCAGGAGAGGGGCGAGGTGGGCGGCGTGCCGCCGCCGAGGAAGCCGAACGTGGTCGAGGCGTTCGGGCCGAGCGACCCGTTGTAGGAGACGTTCCGGACCGACACGGACGACCCGTCCACGGTCAGCGTGCCGTTCCAGACCTGGCTGATGGACTGGCCACTGGCCAACGTCCAGCGCACGCTCCAACCGCTGACCCCGGAACCGCCCGCCGTCACCGTGACCTCGCCCTGGTAGCCGCCGGGCCACGAGTTCGTGGTGCGGTAGGCGGCGTTGCACGCGCCACCGGGGTCGGGCGTGGTGGTCGTGGTGCTGGTCGTGGTGGTGCTGGTCGAGGTCGTGGTGGAGGTCGTGGTGGTCGTTGTGGTTGTGGTTGTGGTGCTGGTCGTGGTCGGCGGGGCGGACGGCACCAGCGGGCAGGTGCTCAGGTAGGAGCGGATGCCGTTGGTGTCGGACAGCGGGCAGAGGAACTGGGTGTAGCGGGTGTCGCTGTCGACGAAGATCTTGAACCACGGGATGACGTTGCGCATCATCGTGGAGTTGTTGGACGTGGGGAACCCGTGGCCCGCGCCGGAGAGTTCCAGGTACGCCTTCTCGACGTTGGCGGGGATCCCGTTGTAGAGGTTGAGCACGCTGGAGGGCGTGATGGTGGTGTCGTTCTGCCCGGACAGCAGCATCGTCGGCACCCGCGTGGTGGTGAGGTTCTGGGAGAAGCTGGCCGGCGCCAGCCCGACGGAGGTCTTCAGCGTCGGTCGTTGCAGGGAGGCGTAGGCCGCGCCCCCGCCGCCCATGGAGTGCCCCATGACGGCGGTCCGGGTGGCGTCGACCCGGTCGCGGACGGAGCTGCGCTGGGTCAGGTAGTCGAGCGCGGCGAGCAGCTGGGTGCCGCGGGCGGTGTCCCAGTCGTTGCGGTTGTTGGTGTCGATGCCGATCACGACGAAGCCGAACGACGCGAGCCAGTGGCCCATCCACGCGCCCTCGGCGGCCCAGGTGGCGGTGTAGCCGGGGACGACGGCGATCGCGCCGAAGGTGCCCTGGCTGGTGTCGGTGGGGTAGTAGATGACGCCGCCGCCGAAGCCGTTGCCGGCGGGGACGGTGACCTGCGCGGTGGCGAAGGTGCCGCGGTTGGCCGACACGCTGGCCGGGGTCGGGTCGGGACCGCGCTGGTACGGGTTGTCCGCACCCGACGCCGTGCGGGACCCGCCCGCGACCGTCAACGCCACCACCATGATCGTCGCCGCCGCGAGGGCGATGCCGTAGCGCCACAGCCCGCTCGCGGGTCGGGCGTGCAGCGCGCTCTCGAGTCTTCTCACGGAAGGACCTCCTGCCGGAACGGGTGGCCGGGGATCGGGCGCGCGGGAGGAGCGGCCGCCCGGCCACGGGGAATGGGTGGAGTCGCCCGGGGCGGGGGTGCGAACGACCGGCGGTGCACGCTCCCGCCACGTGACCGCAACGCCGGCAGCAGCCGTCAGGGCGCTGTTCACGCCTGCGCCGGCTCGGCGCGGACCACAGGTGTCACATAGTGTGGCTTCGGCTGTAACAAGTGTCAACGATCGTCTCGATAGGGCTCCACCTGCGGGAACGCGCTGGTCGTGGCGGGCGCACGGCGGTGCGGCGACGAGTCGCTAGAGTCAGGGTCTGCCGCACGCGGACCTGGGACCGGAGCACGCCGTGACAAGCCCGTTCAACGTCGACGAGATCCTCTCGGACGTCGTCCCCGGGTCGGTTCGCCTGCCGCGCAGGCAGAGCGGCAGCTCCCCGCAGGGCCTGGCGATGACGTTGATCGCGGACTACACCGTGCGTACCCGGGCGTGGCTGCCGAGCGCGGCGATCGCGGCGTTGCTGGAGGAGTTCGGCGTGACGGCCGGGGCCGCGCGGACCGCGATCAGCAGGCTGTTCCGCCGGGGCGTGCTCGAGGGCAGTCGCCGGGGCCGGCACAGCCTCTACCGCCTGACCGACGCCGTCGTGGCCGACCTGTCGAACGGCGGCGCGGCCATCGCCACCTTCGCCACCGGGCCGGACTCGTGGGACGGCCTGTGGACCATCATCGTGTTCACCATGCCGGTGGAGGAGAAGTCCCGCCGCAGCGCGTTGCGCGCGGAGCTGCGGTGGCGCGGGTACGCCCCGCTGTACGACGGGGTGTGGGTGTCACCGCACCCCCTGACGGCGCAGGCGCACGCGGAGCTGGTCGCGGTGACCCCGGGCGCGGCGACGGCGTTCCGCGCGCGGCACCTGGAGTTCGCGTCGGACGTCACCCGCGACCCGCTCGAAGCGTGGGACCTCACGGCCATCGCGCAGCGGTACGAGGACTTCATCGCCCGCTGGGAGCCGTTGCTGCCGGGCGTCCGGGCCGGCGAGGTCACCGGGCCGGACGCGGTCCGGGCCCGCACCGAGGTGATGGACACCTACCGCCGCTTCCCGACCCTGGACCCCCTGCTGCCGATCACCCTCATGCCGCCGGACTGGCCGCGCGGCCGGGCGCGTGAGGTGTTCCTCGGCGTGTACGACGGGCTGGCGGAGCCGGCCCAGGACCACGTCCGCTCCGTGGTCGCGCGATTCGCCGACGGCCCGCAGCCGGACCTCCGCGCCCACACCGTGGCCGAGATGGCCGCCGGGTTCGACCCGGCCGGCGACCGTGCCGCGACGGGCGGGCGGTGACTCGGCCGCGACGGGCGGGCGGTGACTCGGCCGCGACGGGCGGGCGGTGGCTTGGCCACGCCGGGCGGGCGGTGACTCGGCCACGCCGGGCAGGTGGTGGCTTGGCCACGATGGGCGGGCGGTGGCTCGGCGGCGACGGGCAGGGCTCGGCCGCGATGGGCGCGGGTGATCGGTGTGGGCTCGGAGGTTCATCCCGGTCGTTCGATTCGCCGGACGGCGGCGGGTTCCACTGCGCGGAACAGGGCCGTCGTGCCCGCCGTGACATGCCGGGCGTCCTCGCCGGCGCGGCGGCGACCCGGCAAGCCCGGCCGAGCGCGGTCAGCGGTGGGCGCGGTTGGCCGGCCCGGGGCTGGGGGGCCGGGGGGGGGGGGCGGGGGTCGCCGCGCGCCCCCGGCGCCCCGCCCCG
>NZ_JBHYXZ010000255.1:3161-7254 GCF_042752395.1 Actinosynnema sp. NPDC059335
GGCCGGGCGCGTTCGGGGGGGGGCGGTCCGCCCGTGGTTTGGGTGGGGGGCGGGTGGGTGTCGCGGGGCCCGCCGGGCGCCCCCCGCCCCCGCGTCCGGGTGGCCCAGGTCGTCGAGGATGACGGCGGACCGCAGCCATGCCGACCGCGCGCCCGCCGGGTCGCCGACGGCGTGCCGCGCGTCGCCCAGGTGCGTCAACGTCGTGGCCTCGAAGAAGCGCTCGCCCGTGTCCCGCCACAACGCCAGCGCCTGGCCGAAGCAGCGGATGGCCTCCCGGTGCCGGCCGAGGTGGTGGTGGGCGGTGCCCAGGCTGTCCCAGATGTGCGCCTGCCAGTAGGCGTTGCCGATCTCCTGCTGGAGCGCGAGCGCCCGCCGGCAGTGCTCCAGGGCGCTCTCGTGGTCGCCGAGCTGGATCTGGTACCACCCGATGTTGTTCAGCGCGTTGGCCTGCCCGTGCGCGTGCCCCGCCAGCGCGAAGCGGTCGAACGCCTGCCGCGCGTGCTCCAGCGCGGTCGGGTAGTCGGCCCGGTGCTCGGCCAGGATGCCGAGGTTCAGCACCGTCCTGGCGGCCCCGACCTGGTCGCCCAGCTCGTCGTAGAGGTCCAGCGCCAGGCGCAGGTGCTCGCCGGCTTCGTCGTAGCGCTCGTGGCGCAGGCACGCCACCGCCCAGTTCCGCCGGGCACGTGCCTGCGCGTCGAGGTCGGCCTGCCTGGCTCCCGCCGCGACCGCGATCCGCTGCACGGCGCTCTGCTCGGCCCACGCGCCGATCCGGTCGAGGTAGGTGCTCATCGACCACGCCAGCCGCCACGCGTGGGCGTCGAAGCCGTCGCCGGCCAGCTCGACCGCGTTGAGCAGCGCCTGGTGCTCGGCGGTGAGCCACGCCCACGCCTGCTCCCGCCCCGTGAACGTCGGCAGGGCCACGCCGTCCGGGAGGGGCGGCACCGTGATCGGGTCGCGGTGCGGGTACAGCAGCACGTCCGCGGCGTGGGCGGTGTGCACGTAGTGGTCGAGCAACCGGCCGAGGGCGCGGTGCCGGTCCGGCGCGGGCTCGACCGCCTCGGCCTGTTCGGCGGCGTACGCGCGGAGCAGGTCGTGCATCGCGTACCGCCCCGGCGACGGCTCGGACAGCAGGTTGACGTGGGCCAGGACGGCCAGCAGGCGGCGGGTCGCGGCGACGGGCAGCCCGGCCAGGCTCGCCGCCGCGTCCACGCCGAAGCCGCCACCGGGGTGCAGCCCCAGCAGCCGGAAGACCCGGGCCGCCGGCGGGTCGAGCTTCCGGCACGACCAGGAGAACACGAACCGGATGTCCAGCGCGGGCTCGACGCCCGCGAACCCGTCCAGCCTGGCCGCGTCCAACTCGTCGGCCAGCCGGGAGAGGGGGAAGTCGGGGAAGGTCTGCGCGCGGGCCGCGACCACCGCCAGTGCGAGCGGCAGCCCGGCCGAGGCGGTGACGATGCGCCGCACCGCGTCCGGCTCGGCCGCGACCCGCCGCGCGCCCAGGCGCAGCGCGAGCACGTCGCGCGATTCGGCGTCGGACAGCAGGTCCAGCACGACCGGGTGCGCGCCCTCCGCCGCGACCAGGCCGGTCATCCGCTGCCGGCTGGTGATCAGCACGAGGCAGCCCGGCGATCCCGGCAACAGCGGTCGCACCTGGTCGGCGTCGCGGGCGTTGTCCAGCAGGACCAGGACCCGGCGTCCGACCAGCAGGCTGCGGTACAGGCCGGTCTGCGCGGCGGGGTCGGTCGGGATTCGGTCGGCGGGGGTGCCGAGGGCTTCGAGGAAACCGCGCAGGGCGACGCCGGGGTCCAGTCGTGACGGTGCCGCGTCGAAGCCGCGCAGGTTCACGTAGAGCTGGCCGTCGGGGAAGCGGTCGGCGACCTGGTTGGCCCAGTGGACGGCGAGGGTGGTCTTGCCGACGCCCGCGGTGCCGCTGATGGCGGTGATCATCGTCGGTGTCGGTGTCGGTGTCGGTGTGGAGGGGGTGGCGAGTAGTTCCGCTAATCGGGACAGGGGTCTCGCGCGGCCGGCGAAGTGGGGGATCGGCGGTGGGAGTTGTCGCGGGACCACCCACGCGTCCGGTTCCTGTGACCGGGTTCGGGCTTGGCGGCGGCGCGCTTCGTGCTGCGCGGCGACGGCCAGTCGGTCGGTGGAGCGGTCGTTGTCCATCGCGCGGAGCAGGTCCCAGTGCGCGGCGTCCCAGCGCGCCAGGTCGGCCAGCTCGTCCGGCACGCGCACGCCCGCCTGGTCGGCGTGCGCCAGGCACGCGCGGACGAAGGAGACGACGAAGTCCCACTCCGGCAACGACTTCCCGTTCAGCTTGTCGCTCACCGTCGACCGGGCGAGCGGGTGGCCGATCGCGTGCGCGGACGACGTGATCCGGTTCAGGGACGGCGCGCCCGCGTGCCGCCGCAGCCGGTTGAGGTCGTCGACGAACGCGTCCAACGCCTGCCTGGAGTTCTGCGCCATGGTCCCGCCCCGGGGTCGCCGACCGTCACTCCACCCGATCTCACCGCAGCCGTCCGCGTCCCGGAAGCGGCCGGACAGCGCAGGCCGTTCCTAGCGTGGGCGCATGACGTCCACGAACAGCGCGTCCGCCGGTCCGACCCGGCGCGACCTGCTCCGAGCCGCGGTCGCGTCCGGCGCGATCGCGGCACTCCCGGTCGGCCTGGCCGGACCGGCCTCGGCCGCGCCGGCGGCCGCGAGCGCCCCGGTCGGCGGCTTCTTCATCGGCGGTGACGGCCGGCTCTGCGGTGCCGACGCCGGCTCCACCGGCCCGCTCGTCGGCTCGGCCATCGGACCACCCGGCGGCGACCTCAGCGTCGTCCGGCGGTCGGACGGCGGCCTGGCCCTGTTCACCATCGGCAGCCACGGCGGCCTGATCGCCGGGTTCACCAGCGCCACGGGCTCCGGCATGAGCTTCGTCCGCCACCCGCAGGGCGGGCTGGCCCCGCCGGGCGGGCGGATCGTGGCGGTCGAGGGGCAGACCGGCACCCACGTCCACTTCACCGGCAGCAACGGCGCGATCTACCACACCACGTACGGCAGGTCCGGCTCGGTGATCGTGCCGATCGCGTCGGTGGTGCCGGCCGGCACCGTGCGGCCGTCCACGCCGCTGGCCGCGTTCCAGTCGTCGGCGGGGGACCGGTTCGGGGTGGCGTTCGTCGGCGGCAACGGCGGCGTCCACACGTCGGTGGGCCGGCTCGGCAGCGGCTCCGCCGGACCGATCGCGATCTGGACGACCATCGCGGCCACCCCGGCGAACGTGGCCGCGCCGGGATCGCCCGTGGCCGCCGCGTCGGGCAGCGCCGGGGCGTCGGCGTTCTTCACCGGCACGGACGGGCGGTTGTGGCGGATCCCGTTCGCGAGCCTGACGCCGCAACCCCTGGTCGCGCTGTCCGGGCCCGGTGCGGTGCCGACGGGCGCGAGCCTGGCCGCGACCCTGGCTCCGACCGGTGAGTTCGTCGTGACGTACGCGGGTGCGGACGGTGCGATCAGGGCGGCCACGGACGCGTTCGGGGCCGTGCCGGACCCGTGGGTGATCGGGCCGCCCGCCGTGCACGTCGCGGGCAACCCGCTGGCCCTGGTGTACGGCGGTGACGACTACCTCTACATCGGTTGGTGCGGCCTCGACCGGTGGTTCTGGCTCATCTGGTGGTGGCTGCGGCGGAGGATCCCACCGCCCCCTCCGCCGCCGGACCCGTACCACGAGCTGCGCCAGATCATCTCGGTGAACCCGACGCGGCCCAACTACAACGTCGGTGTCGCGCTCAGGGGGTTGGTGGGGCGTTGAGTCGGATGGCGCGGCGCTGACGTCCGGTGATCGGGTCGGAGCACTGGGGGTCGACCCGATCACCGCGTGTCCTACGTTCAGAACGCGTGTGTCCTACGTTCAGAACGCGTGTGTCCTACGTTGGGAACGCGAGAGTCCAACGTTCAGAGTGCGAGAGTTCAACGTTGGGAACGCGAGAGTTCAACGTTCAGGGGGTGGGGAAAAGCGAAAAGCGTCCTCGCCGGACGGGCAGATCAGCAGGATGACGGGGTTCGGTGGTTCGGTGCGGTTGCGTCGTTGGTCGGGTTTCGTGTCATCCCGCCG
>NZ_JBHYXZ010000256.1:0-7201 GCF_042752395.1 Actinosynnema sp. NPDC059335
GTGGCGCGGCTCGCGGGGCGAGTGGATTGCCGTCGCGGGCCCGCACGACGGCGACGACGCGGAGTCGCGGGGGGGGATGGTTGTGCCACACCACCAACCCCACCCCCCCCACCCACACCCCCCTTTTTAACTAATAATAATGCATAATCGAGAATGGCGTGTGTTGTGGGATCGTATATGTGTATAAGAGACCGCCGCTGTCGTTGTTCGGGCGGACGCGGTCCGTTGTCACTCGGTCGGGGCGGGTTTCCCGCGTGGCGGGTCGCTGGATGGTGGGGCGCGGTTGCCCGACCGGGAACCGGGCGCTGCACTGGAGCCGCCGGACGAACCCGAGGAGATGGTCCACATGTCCGCTGCCCTCGACGCCGAAGTGACCCGGGTGCGCGCGGAGGGGTTGACCGCCGAGGTGGACGCGTTGCTGGACGCGCCGGAGCCCGAGGCGGACTTCCGCGACGCCCGCCAGCCCGCGATGCTCAAGCTGCTGCTGCTCAGCCCGCCCGACACGGTGATCGACCCGCGTGCCTGACGACCGCGTGGGCGTGGGCGCCCACCTGGTCGACGTGGTCCGCGAACGCGCGGCGGCCCTGGTGTCGGCGCTGCGGGACGGCCACCCCGTCCGCACGACCGGTGGTGACGCGGACCCCTCGCTGGTGGCGGCGACCCGGGTGCTGGGCGCGGACGTGCTCGCCCCGTGCACGCTGCTCGGCCACGAGCCCGCCGCGGGCGACGTGGCGCTGGCCCGGGCCGCGGTGGTCGCGTTCCCGGTGGAGGCCGGCTCGTCGGTGACCTCGGCGTGGACGCACTGGGGCCTGCGGGCCGCGCTGCGCTCGCTGGAGCGGGGCGCGTCGGAGGTCGAACCGCCCACCGCCGCGTGGGTGCGCGACGAGCCGTGGCCGGTGCTGGCGCACCGGCTGGCCGGGGTCGCGGCGCTGGCCGTGCCGGGGTGGCGCAGCGCGCCCGCGGCGGAGGCGGCCGAGCGGGTGCCGGACGTGGCCCGCGGTTTCGTCCGCGCGGTCCGGCGGCGGGACTGGTTGCAGGCCGCCGGGACGGGCCGGTGGCTCGCGGTGCTCGGCGGCGTGCCGGACTCGCTGGGGTTGGACGCCGGGTTGCGGTTCGTCGCGCACCTGGCCGCCGGCGACGCCCGGGTCGAGCTGCAGGTGGCGGCCGCGCGGGTGATCCGGGAGGCGGGCGCCTGATGCCGCACCCGGTGGACGCCCTGGACGCCCTGGGCGTGCGGGCGCTGGAGTGGGCGTGGTCGCGGCGGGAGTGGTTCCGGCTGCCGGGTGACGTCCTCGACCCGTCGGTGCCGGTGGACGGGGCGCTGAAACCGCTGGCCGAACTGGCGCAGACCGCCGTCGTGGTCCGGCGGTCGGACCCGCCCGGCGGCCGGCGGCGCCGGCTCGCCGGGGACTGCGCCCGGTTCGCCTGGGACGAGCTGGGCCGCGGGGACGTGCTGTTCGACCTGCTCCGCGCCGAGCCCACCGCGACCTACCCGCTGGAGATCTACGCGTTCTTCCCCGAGCTGGGGCTGCGGCACCGGCCGCTGGAGGAGCTGGCGGCGTTCCTGGCGGGCACCCGCGCGTGGCACGCCACCGAGCAGGTGCCCACGCGCGTCCTGGGCGTGCAGCGGGTGCTGGCCAGACTCGGGATCGGGCCCGTGCGGGACCCCGCCGAGGTCGTCGGCCGGACGTGGCTGGGCGGGCTGCCGGAACCGTGGGCGATGGACGTCCACGCCGGCTACGCGCTGACCCACGACGTGTTCCACCTGACCGACTGGGGCGCGCGGCCCGAGGGGCTGCCCGCGCACCTGGCCGACTACCTGGCCGCGTGGCTGCCGGCGTGGGTGGAGACGTGGCTGGAGGAGCGGCACTGGGACCTCGCCGGTGAGCTGCTGGCCGTGGACGCCCTGCTGCCCCGGCCCACCGCGGGCCCCGACACCTGGCGGCGCTACGCCGCCGCGCAGCGCGAGGACGGTTCGGTGCCGGCCGTCGAGAGCTGGGTCAGGCCGGACCTGACGCCGGTGGAGGCGTTCGGCGTGTGCTACCACGCCACGCTGGTCGCCGCGTTCGCCGCGTCCCTGGCCCGCGTCCCCGAAGTCGTCTGAGCCGGGGCCGGGGGTGCGCGAGCCGATGGTGGACCTGCGACTGCTGCACGGGGTCGCGACCCGGGCGCTGGACTGGGCGCACGACCGCCGCGAGGGCTTCCGGCCCCGGCCGGAGCACGCGGGCGCGCGGGTCAAGGCGGTGGGCGACCTGGCGCTGACCGCCGGGGCGATCCTGCGCGAGGGCGTGGCGGGCACCCGGCAGTCCGCGGTGGCCCGGCGGCTGCTCGACTTCGCGTGGCACGACCTGCTCGACGGCGGCGCGTGCCTGCACCGGCTCCAGTCTGGAGGAGCCGTCCTCGCCGGTCCCGCTCGAGCTGTACGCCCCGTTCTTCGACCGCGGCTACCGGAACCTGCCGGTCGAGGACGCGGTGCGGGCCACCCGGCCGCTGGTGGACGGCGCGGCCGTGAGCCTGCCGCCCGCCCGGCGGTTGAGCGTGGTCGCCGCCCTCCGACGGCTCGGCCTGGCCTCCGACGCCGACCTGCGCGCCGCCGCCCGCGACACGTGGCTGGGGCACGCGCCCGCGCCGTGGACGGTCGACCGCGCCACCGCCTACGACGCCTCCCACACCGTCCTGCACCTCACCTCGTGGGGCGAGCGCCCCGACGCCCTGCCCGCCGGGACGGTGGACTACCTGCGGTGGTGGTTGCCCGCGTGGTTGGAGGAGTGCGCGCAGGAGCACGACTGGGACCTGCTCGCCGGGCTGCTCGCGGCGGACGCCTGCCTCCCGACGCCCGCGCTGCCCGCGGACGGGTGGGCGCGGTTGGCCGGCGCGCAGGGCGCGGACGGCGCGGTGCCCGCCGGCGACGTGCCGCCGACCGGTGATCGGCGGGAGGTGTTCGACCGGGTGCACCACCCCACCCTGGTGACGGCTTTCGCGGCGACGGTCGCCACGTCGCGGGCGTTGACGGCGTTGCTGCCCGGTGCGTCGTGACGGCCGGTCCCGGGATCCGCGGCGAAGAGCTGCACCGGGCGGCGTGCGGGGTGCGTGCGCCCGGTGTCGTGTTCGCGCTGTCGTGCGGCGGGGAGCGCACGATCGCCACGGCGGGGGTGGTGGCGGCGGTGGGGACGGATCCGGCGGTGAGGGCGGGGCCGGCTGTGAGGGCGGATCCGGCGGTGAGGGCGGAGCCGGCGGTGGGAGCGGAGCCGGCGGTGAGGGCGGAGGACCTGCACTACGAGTTGGGCTCGGTGTCGAAGACGTTCGCGGGGTTGCTGGTGGCGCAGCTCGTCGTCGCCGGATCGGTGGAGCGCGACACGCCGGTTCGGTCCTGCCTGCCCGCGCCGGGGTCGGGCGGTCCGGAGGGGATCACGTTGCTGCACCTGGCCACGCACACGTCCGGGTTGCCGGCCCTGCCGCACGACCCGTTCTTCTACCGGCAGGGCCTGCCCCGGTGGCGGACGAACGCCTACGCGGGCTACCCGGCGGAACGGGTGCTGCGCGCGTTCGGCCGGCACCGGGCGCGGACGCCGCCCGGCAGCCGGTGGCGGTACTCGAACCTCGGGATGGCCGTGCTCGGGCACGCGTTGGCGCACCGCACCGGCACGCCGTACCCGGAGCTGCTCGCCCGGCACGTCCTGCGGCCGCTCGGGCTGGACGGCGTCCGGTTGGGACCGGGTCCGCCCGGCGTGGACGCCGTGGGGCACGGGACGCGTGGCCGGGTCGTGCCGCCGGTGGACCTGGGCGGGTTCACGGCGGCGGGGGCCGTGCGGGCGACGCCGCACGACCTGCTCACGTACCTGGAGGCGCACCTGGATCCGGAGCGCACGCCGCTGGGGGCGGCGCTGCGGGCGGTCCAGGTCGACCACACCGCGCCCCGGCCGCGACGCGCGCCCGCGCGGGCGTTGGCGTGGTTCCGCGCGGACACCGCTCGCGGGCCCGTGTTCTTCCACGGCGGGGCGACGTTCGGGCAGCACGCCTACCTCGGGTACCGGCCCGCCACCCGCACCGCGCTGGTCGCGGTGGCGACGCGTCGGTACACGCGCCGCCACAACCTGATCGCGGTCGCGCACCGGGTGCTGGTGGAGGCGGTCGGTTAGGCGTGCCGCCCGCGGGTCGCTGCGGGAGGTGCGCAGAAGGCCCGATAGGTCACGCCTGGAGCGCGGCGTAGGCGGGCTCGATCACGTCCTGGATCAGGGCGCGGCGCTCGTCGTGGCTGAGGAAGGCGGCCTTCGCGGCGTTGACGGTGAACCGGCGCAGGTCGTCCCAGCCGAAGCCGAAGTGCTCGACCACGGTGGCGAACTCGCCGGTCAACGACACCATGCTCATCAGCCGGTTGTCGGTGTTCACGGTCACCCGGAAGCCCAGCTCGGCCATCCGCTTGATCGGGTGGTCGGCCAGCGACGCCACCGCGCCGGTGTGCACGTTCGACGTCGGGCACATCTCCAGCGCGATGCGCCGGTCGCGCACGTACGCGGCGAGGTAGCCGACCTCGTCGCCCTTGATGTCCTCGGCCAGCCGCACGCCGTGGCCCAGGCGCTCCGCGCCCGCGAGCTGCACGGCCTCCCACGCCGACTCCGCGCCCGCCGCCTCGGCCGCGTGGATGGTGAAGTGCGCGTTCTGCTGCCGCAGGTACTCGAACGCGGACAGCTCCCGGCTGGGCGGGAACCCGGCCTCGGGGCCCGCGATGTCGAACCCGACCACGCCCGCCTCCCGGTAGCGGACCACCAGGTCGGCGATGCGCTGCCAGCCGTCGTTCTGGCGCATCGCGCACAGCAGCGTGCCGACCCGGATGCGGCCGCCGGCCGCGGCCTCGCCCTGGCGGAAGCCCTCCTGCACGGCCTCGACGGCCTGCTCCAGGCTCAGGCCCCGCTCGGTGAACAGCTCGGGGGCGTAGCGGATCTCGGCGTACACGACCCCGTCGTCGGCGAGGTCCTGCACCGCCTCGGAGGCGACGCGGACCAGCGCGGCCTCGTCCTGCATGACGCCGCACGTGTGCGCGAAGCCCTCCAGGTAGCGGACGAGCGAGCCGGAGTTGGCGTTGTCGCGGAACCACTCGCCCAGCGCGACCGGGTCGGTGGTGGGCAGGCCCTGGTGGCCGCAGGCGTCGGCGAGTTCGATCACCGTCCGGGGGCGCAGGCCGCCGTCGAGGTGGTCGTGCAGCAGCACCTTGGGAGCGCCGCGGAGCGCCTCCCGGGTAAGCGGGGTCGACATGCGGGTCACCGTATACCGGCGACACGCCGGAGCGGTCCACCGTGCGATGATCTTCAGGGACTATGATCACCCACGGCGTCACCGAGTGTGTCCGGAACCACTCGCTCGGCCGCCGCTTTCGTCGTTGTGCACTCGTGATGCAGAACTTTCCGCTACCGCTACCACGGCTTTAGTCACTCACACGGCGGATGTTCGCCCACTGTGCTCGCGGGCCCGCTGTCGGTAACCTAGGGGTAGGGTCGACCTTCATCACTCCAACGGAGTACGCGCAAGGTCGGTCCAGGCGGTGCCCGTCGGGGGGCGCTACTGCCCACCGCCCCAACCTGGCTAGGCTCCCGGAGGTCTCCCCTCCCCTGGACGAAGGCACCCGAGCCGTGAACGAGAACAACAACTCCACGATGTCCTTCGATCGGATGCGCAACATGCTGACGCGCGCCGCGGAGATCCGTGAGAGCGAACAGCAGCAGATCTTCGACGCACTGGACGAGATCCACGCGCGGATGTCCCCGCTCGAATCGCTGGGTTCGGTTCGCAAGCGCCTGTCCGAGCTGCCCGACCGCACCGAGGTCAGCGTGCTGGCCGAGCGGCTGGACGAGGCGCTCGCCAGGCTGGAGGCGCAGGACAACGCGGTGCAGAGCATCGGGCGGGCCGTGGACGGCCTGGTCGACAAGCTCGCCAAGCCGTTCGCGCAGCTCGACGGTCGGCTCGACGGGGTGGCGGGCCGGTTCGAGGGCGTCGCCGGGCGGATGGACGGCCTGGAGGACAAGCTCGCCCACATCCACAAGCGCCTCGACGACCTCGACGGCCACCTGGACAAGCAGGACGGCAAGGTCGACCAGGTGCCGGGCGCGGTGACCGGGCCGCTGCGCGAGCGGATCGAGGCGTTGGAGGCCGCGCTGCGCGGTCGCCTGGACGAGGTGGACGAGGGCGTGCACGAGCACCTCGACGGCACCCGCGAGGCGTTGCAGCGGTCGGTGGCGGACTCGGCCACGGCCCTGCACGGGCGGCTGGACGAGACCCGCGACAACCTCAACGGCACGCGGGACGGGCTGCACTCGGCGCTCGCCGAGACGCGCGAGTCGCTGGCGTCGTCGCTGGCCGACACCCGCAGCACGGTGACGGGCAAGCTGGACGAGGCGCGCGAGGCGCTGCACGCGGCGTTGGACGAGACGCGCGACCAGGTCGACGCGACCGACCGGCTGGAGGCGCTGGCGGCGCGGCTGGAGCAGGTCACGTCCCGGCTCGACACCATGGCGACCCGGCTCGACGCGGTGGAGGACGACTTCGCGTCCCGGCTCGGCGAGCTGTCCGGCGTGGTGGAGCAGGGCATCGCCAAGGTCGAGGGCACGTTGTCGACGCGGCCGGACGCGGAGTCGCTGGCCGGGTTGGTGCGCAAGAGCAACCAGGAGTCGGAGCTGCGGATCGGCGGGCAGCTGGACGAGGCGATGGCCACGTTCGCCGAGCTGATCCTGGGCGGCGGCTCCCCGACCCCGCCCCCGCCGCCGACCGCCCTGCCGCGGCCCCAGCGGCGGACGCGGAAGAACGGGCCCAAGGCCGGGGACGGGCGGAACGTGGACGACGACGACTTGGCGGCTGAGGGAGCCTGATCGAGCTGGTGGCGCGGTGAGCGCCGACGTGCTGAGAGGTGCGGTAGCGACGGTGGCGCGGTGAGCGCTGTGGCGCGGTGAGCGGTGAGCGCTGAGGCGCGGTGAGCGCTGGTGAAGCAGGAAGGCCCGGTCCGCGGTGTGCGGGCCGGGCCTTTGTGCGTGTGAAGAGAGTGAAAAGCGTCCTCGCCGGACGGGCAGATCAGCAGGATGACGGGGTTTGGTGGTTCGGTGCGGTTGCGTCGTTGGTCGGGTTTCGTGTCATCCCGCCGACCTCCACGAGGGCTACCGCACGCGTCAAGGGGGCGGTTCCAGCGTCAGGTGCGGTAGGGCTGGAAGTGCCC